>PFSB01000006.1 GCA_002788855.1 Candidatus Roizmanbacteria bacterium CG_4_9_14_0_2_um_filter_38_17
CAGACCCCGTAAACGTCTTAATTTCAAAACACCTCAGGAAGTATTTTCTGAGTACCTTAATAATCCCTAGGGGTTGCATTAGTTTCTAGAATACGGGTGTCCAGGATGTGTTAAATAAATATGTTATCATACTACTATGATCAGCAAGACAGACTCCAAGCTATTTGTCCAAATGTACAATGAGGTTCGTGCTGAGATGACACGAGATAATAGAAAATTTAGGGATGAAGTTATTGAGGCTGTGCGCGATGAAGGAAAGAATATAGTTGCCAAAGTCAATAATAATACTGCAAAGTTTAAGGATGAGATGGTTGAAAAGCTTGATCGAATAGAACAAGAATTAATATTAACACAAGGGCAGAGCGATAGGATAAATGATCATGAAGAAAGAATTTCTGCTTTAGAACAATCGATTGTAAGTTAATTACTTAAGTTGTTGAAGAGTTCCAATTAGAACCAATTGTATCTTCTTTGGGGAGATTTATGAGCGGTTTTATGAGAATAGGATATAATCACTAATGTGACCTCGATAAAACAATCTCTTATAAGTACAATTAAGTTGGTTGTGAGCAGTGATGACACGAAAAGAGACTTTCTGAGTCGGGTACAGAAGGAGAACGTAAGTAGAGAAGAAAATCCCTATACGCATTTTTGTGTATATTTTGCTGCATATGATAATTTCAGTAATCACGTATTTATTGGTCACCACAGAAAATCTGGTCTTTGGTTGTTTAATGGAGGACATATGGATAAGGGAGAACAACCTTTGGAAGCGCTAGAGAGGGAAATGATGGAAGAGTGGGGATCAGTACAAAAGTATAGAAATATACCTTCACTATTAACAGTGACAGAGATAGAGCATCCAGATAGGCAAATTTGCAGGTTTCACTATGATATCTGGTATTTTATTTTGCTTGACATGAACAAGTTTAATCCAGATGAGAACTTACTTGGAAAAGAGTTTTATCAAATTGGCTGGAAAACAATGAGAAATGCTAAATTACTAACTAATGACCCCAATACAAAGATTGCACTAACTTGGCTTGAGAATTTTTGAACCCAGAAGGTCTGACCTTTTGGGGTTATCTCGCAAACGTAAATTTGGACCCATTATGCTGAGATAGCTGAGAAAGGGAGAAGTATTTATTTGCTTGAGCGAATTTGAAGAATACATATATGGTTTTGCTTTATATGTGACTCTCTCTTTACTACTTATTATGTAGAACTCTTATAGCGTCTTGGTCTGCTCCTATGCCCCAAAAACCAGTATACATGTCAGTAAATCTAAATGTTTCCTGATATGTATTTATTATAGATTTTGTCCTAAAAGCTTTTAGTAATTTCTTTTGTCCATCTGTGTTTATGCCTGGCTTTTCATCAGATTCTTCTGGGATGCAATAATAACGACTAAGCTTCATAAACGATTTTTCATCAAAGTTCATTATTCCTGAATCATTAACACCTAACGCATATGTTTGGTATTTTCCTGGGTTTCCTTCGTAGTGTACCTCATAATAATAAATTCTTCTAGCACCTAGGCAAACTTGAACATCATATGGCTCGTTCACATTGTCACTAAAGTGATCTCTTCCTAATCTGATTTTATTACCAGATGGAGTTATAATTATGGGATTAAAATTTTTGTCTGTTGTAGTAATACTAAAATTTTGAACTATTTCTTTGTTGTTAGTTACAGCTTGTATATTGGAATATTTGTTTATGAAAACATACTCAATTCCATCAGTCTCAGGTATATATTGCATTAGGTTTGGTTCCCCAAATTGTTTCTTATAGCTATTAATATGTACACCTGTTGAGAGATTTTCTACTTTTTTAGGAATACAGCCTTATTTCCTACAGTAGCACTATATAAATTAAGTATGACTGGAGCTCCTGTGCTCAAGGTAATTATTGAGTCTAATATAAGCAAGAATAAAACGACTATTACAATTAAGCTTGTTTTTTTCAGCCTATTTTTTATTTGGTATAAGCGATCGTTTTTGTAAATTGCTAATATTTTTTTGTTGTGTAGATTTAACAAATTTAATTGTTCTGAGTACCATAAGTCAATTAGTCATTTTACATTTATATTGGAATATAAGCTAGATAGTTGTTGTTGTACTAGTGCTTGGTAAGTTCGATGTTCCTACAAAAGAACTACTGGTAATTGTATGTGTTCCAACTGGATAATATAGGTTAGGTGGATCTTCGGGTTGGTTTGTGATATTTCTACACATCGTAATAAGAAAAGTTGGTGCAAGCTGGCTATTATTAGTGAGTGGAAATAGTATTGGTTCTGATAGTAATTCATTACAGTAAGTTGAGGATGTTATTGCTATCACGAAAATACCAATGAGAGTAATAGTTTGCTTTTCTAGTTTCATTTTTAGTTATGGTTGATTTAGACATATTATAGCTTAAGAAGCTAAAGCTATCTTACGAACGAAGATCCTATGCTTTTCTCGGATGGAAAATTAATCCCTTCCCTGGTTTTTTGAGGTAGGGTAGCGGATTAACTTTTGAATAGAGGGCGGTTCTTAAGTGAGCGATTGTCGTTATTAAAAGCTTGTTCAAGAACCGTCCCCTATTCAGAAATTCTAACGAGGCAACTATTTGATTGATTTTCCGAAAGATATGTGGAAGTGAAGGTGCTTGGAGTCTTGGTACTCTGAAAAAATATCGAGAAGCGGGTTCTCGAAGTGATTGTTGTAAAATTGCTAGATGAGTAGGAGTAAGAAAACAGTTGTCTTGGCTATTGAGACGAGCTTGGATGAGACATGTGCGGCTATCTCAGTGGAGAACAGAGTTTTTTCCAATGTTATTAGCTCCCAAATAGAGCTGCATCGAAAATATGGTGGAGTTGTTCCAATTATTGCTAAACGCGCACATGAGGAGCGTTTACCACATGTTATAGCTGAAGCTTTTTCGCGAGCTAACTATGTATCTCGCAGATACCACGCTAATAAGTATAATTTTAGTCTAGATAATATTGATGTAATTGCTGTGACGTATGGACCAGGGCAGTCTCTAGCGCTGGGCGTGGGAATTGATCAGGCTCGAGAATTAGCTATAAAATATGACAAGGCGCTGGTTGCAGTTAACCATATGGAGGGTCATTTACTGTCTTCTTTTGTACAAAACTCTACTGGGAAGACAGGGAACGATCTTTCAAGTTTAGCGTTTCCAGCGCTTGGTTTGTTAGTGTCGGGTGGTCATACTATGCTGGTTTTGGTAAAAAATCTGGGTAAGTATAAGGTTTTAGGAGAAACACTCGATGATGCAGCTGGGGAAGCTTTTGATAAAGTAGGTAGAATGCTGGGGATAGGCTATCCAGGGGGTCTAATTGTTGAGCAATTAGCTAAAGAGGGAAATGAAGATAGATTTGATCTACCTGTGCCAATGATAAAACATAAAGGCCTTATGTTTAGTTACTCAGGAATAAAAACATCGGTTCTATATGCAACGGAGAAGCTTAAGAAAGAAAAGCAGTTTAAGGGTAAAGAAATTAAGGATATGGCCGCTGCCTTTCAACGCGTTGTTGCCCGTTCTCTGACTTTTAAATTAGAGCGAGCAATCGCCCAATATAAACCTCAAACTTTGCTTTTAGGTGGTGGGGTTATTTCTAATCTTTATATACGCTCAAAATTAAGGAAAGTTGCTCAAAAAAATGGCATATCTTTATTTACTGCCACAAGCCATAAGTTGTTAACAGATAACGCAGCCATGATTGCGGTGGCGGGGTATCATAAGTTTAGACGGAATGAGCTTGTTGTTGATCCTAATGGGCTTGACCGTGATCCCAATGCAAGTCTATAGATCTACGACTTATAGAAATATTGTAACCTATAATATTTGGTGCTATAATTCTTGCCACTATGCCAAAAGGATTTGGAACACAGGTTGTTGCAGGAATACTAGGACTATTGTTCGTAGTAGGTTTGGTGTTGCTTGGTCGAAGACTTGGTCAAGATCTACGCACAAGATTTTTTGGTGAGACTCGTACAAAGCAACAGCAAATTACACCAACACCTGCAGATATTGCTTTTATAACTCCTACACCAGGTGTGGAAATATCTGGAACACGTGTATATTCGCTTCCTCAAAATAAGTCACAGGTTGTGACGCAAACAAAAGGGGGGATTCAAGAGATCCCTAAGACGGGAGCTGAAACGTTGCTTTTATCTTCGTTATTGTTGCCAGCCGGCTGGTATATCCGCAGAAAAATATAATCCTCCTACGGCGGGCAGGTCTGCTTTTGCTTTGTTCGTAAGATTAGGTATAATGGTTTAATGGGTATTAAATGGGCGTGTAGACATCTGTTTACACCGCATTACTCCAATAATCATCGAGCAAGGTTATTGCACTCTTCGAGTGTATTAGGATATTTGGCACTATTTGTAATTGTTCAGTTTTTCTTAAATTTTGTTCATAGTATAAATCCTAATATCTTAGGCTATGCAACGGACGTATCAGTAATTGAGCTATTGACTGAAACGAATAATCAACGAGTTGAACATGGATTAGCTCCACTTGAGCTGAATGAAAAACTGTCAAAAGCTGCACATGCTAAAGCTGAGCACATGTTTGCTAATAATTATTGGGCCCATACTGCTCCAGATGGCTCTACACCCTGGGTATTTATTTTGGGCGAAGATTATGAATATCTAGTTGCAGGAGAAAACTTAGCAAAGAATTTTGATCATTCTACCGGAGTAGTCGATGCCTGGATGAACTCACCAAGTCATAGGGAAAACTTACTGAAAAATGACTATAGTGATATTGGGTTTGCGATTGTTGATGGGGTGTTACAAAATGAAGAAACTACGTTGGTCGTGCAGATGTTTGGCACTGAAAAAGGAGCTAAAATATCCCAGATTGATGTAAGCGTTGCTGGTGCTAGTCAAGTTTCCGAAGCATCACCAGAAGTGTTAGTTAATGAAGCTTCATCAGTTAAAAAACGCCCATTATTTGACCTATTTTCAGTTCAAAGAAGAGTGTCTCTGGTAATGTTGGCGTTTCTAATTATGGTCTTATTGATTGATGGCTATTTTGTATTTAGGCATCGAACTGTGCGAATAGCTGGTCGCAATTGGGCACATGTTATATTTTTGATATCTGCGTTGTTAATTGTATATTTTGCTCGCTCAGGTGCGATAATATAAACAGTGAAGAAATATATACATACATTACATTATTTGATACTTGCACTTATATTAAGCGCAGGATTGTTTCTGCTGTTTATATACAATGGTAGGCCTTTGCTGCAGTATTATCTTGGTGCTGGAATGGCCATGAGTTACTTTTCCTGGGGAATTGTGCATCACTATATGCAGGGTGATTTGCATGTTAAGCATATGGTAGAATACGGATTAATCGCCTTGTTTGGGGTTATTTTATTAAATAGGGTGTTATTATAATAATATGAAAGGTGTTATCTTAGCAGGAGGCTTGGGAACAAGAATGTATCCGTTGACACACGCAACGAATAAACATCTGTTGCCTGTCTATGACAAGCCGATGATTTTTTATCCCATACAGACGTTGGTAAATGCGGGGATTAAGGAGGTTATGGTTGTAAGTTCTGGTCCACATGCTGGTCACTTTCTTAGAGTTCTTAAAAATGGACACGAGCTAGGGCTCAAGCATCTGGAATATGCTTATCAGGAGAAACCAGATGGTGGAATAGCTGATGCATTGTCTTTGGCTGAAGACTTTGCGGAGAATGGCCCCTTGACCGTAATTTTAGGAGATAACACAACAGATGCAGATATTTCAAAGCCGGTAAATGAATTTACAGACGGGGCTGTTGTTTTTTTAAAAGAAGTACCAGATCCCGAACGATATGGTGTTCCTCGGTTTGATGTTAAGGATAAAGACACCATTGTAGAGATTATAGAGAAGCCCAAGGATCCACCTTCTAACTATTCAGTAACTGGATTGTATATCTATGATCGTGAAGTTTTTAACTTTATAAGAAACTGTAAGCCATCTAACAGGGGAGAATTGGAGATAACGGAGGTAAATAATGCCTATATCAAAGCAGGTAAGCTTAAATGGTCAGAGCTTTCTGGTTACTGGTCGGATGCGGGGACATTTAAAAGCTTATATCAAGCAAATAGTTACTGGAAGAATAAGTCTAATGGATAATACTAGTTCAGTTACAGAAGTTAAAATAGAAGAAATCAAGAGGGTTTCGACCTTCGACGTCTCCTCCAAGGATAAAAATGGTTTTCTTATAGAGCTTCTTAAAGATGGAGAAAAGACAGTTGCTTATTTAACTGCTGCCTCACCTGGTGCGTTTAAAGGTTATCATGAACACACTATTCGCGCCTCCCGCTATATCTGTCTTAAAGGAAAGATGAAGGTCATACTGTACGTTGGCGGAGCCAATGGAGTACGTGAGGAGCATATTCTATCTTCAGATAATCCTCAGCGACTATTTATTCCTCCACATACTCCAACTGGGTTGGAGAATATCGGCGATGAAGAAGCGTGGCTTATTAATTTTCCAGACCCATTTTATGATCCAAGCCTAAAAGATGAGCAAATAGATTACACAAAAGAGGAGATGAAAAATATTAAAGGCAAGGCCTTTAATAAATAATATGAAATTACTTGTAACTGGCGGTGCAGGTTTTATAGGGTCAAACTTTATTCACTATTGGCTAAAAACTCATCCCGATGATCAGATAATTAATCTCGATAAGCTTACTTATGCTGGAAATTTGGCTAATCTAAAATCAGTTGAAAACAATCCTAATTACCAATTTATTAAAGGAGATATTACAGATGCCCAAATTGTTGCAAAAGCAATGGGTGAGATAGATACTGTGGTCCATTTTGCTGCAGAGAGCCATGTAGATCGCTCAATTACTGGGCCAGCGGTATTTGTGCAGACTAATGTAGTGGGAACTCAGGTATTACTTGATGCTGCTGTAAAAGCGAAGATAAAACATTTCCATCATATCTCGACAGATGAAGTATTTGGCTCATTAGAGCTAGGTGATAAATCAGAGTGGACGGAAAATTCACCTTACGCGCCTCGTAGTCCCTACTCCGCTTCTAAGGCAGCATCAGATCATCTAGTAAGAGCTTATCACGTGACTTATAATCTGCCCGTGACAATAACAAATTGTTCAAATAATTTTGGACCTTTCCACTATCCAGAAAAATTATTACCTCTAGCTATAACTAATATTTTAGAAGGTCGCCAAGTTCCAGTATATGGAGATGGACTATATGTAAGGGACTGGTTGTATGTCGCCGACCACTGCCGGGCAATTGACGCAGTTCTTAATAGAGGAGAAGTTGGGGAAACGTATCTGGTTGGTGCGTACCACGACGAGATTAATAATCTAGATTTAATCAAACTCGTTTTGAAGTTAATGGGGAAGTCTGAAGAAAAAATTGAATTTGTTAAGAACCGACCTGGCCACGATAGAAGATACGCATTTGACTGGAGTAAAATTAAGAATGAACTAGATTGGAAGCCTAAATATGAGTTTGAAGAGGCGCTAAAGCTAACTATAGATTGGTATAAAAATAACGAAAATTGGTGGAAGCCTCTATTAACAACACCCGGTGTTAACACCGGGTGTTAATGTAAAAATGAAGACTAAAATTCTCGGAACAGGACTATCTGGCTTGGTTGGAAGTAGAGTTGTTGAGTTGTTGCAAGATAAATATGACTTTGAAGATCTTAGTTTAGATACGGAAGTAGATATTACGGATATAGATCAGGTAGATGAAAGAATTGGAGCATCAGACGCAAAGGTTGTGTTGCATATGGCTGCAATAACTAATGTTGATGCTTGTGAGAAAGAAAGAAATGACGGGGAAAATAGCTTAAGCTGGAGAGTAAACGTTACTGGAACAGAAAATATAGTTAAAGCGGTCAAGGCAACTGGTAAGCGCATAATTCATATATCCACGGACTTTGTTTTTTCTGGCCTTGAGGATAGATATACGGAAGAGTCTAAACCTAATCCTATTAACTGGTATGGTGAAACAAAGCTTAGGGCAGAAATGGTCGTTCAAGAAAAATTAACTGACTATGCCATATTGCGTCTATCTTTTCCTTACAGGGCTAAATTTGAGCGATCAGACGTGGTACGTTTCTTCCTAAATACACTAAAAGAAGGTAAATCGGTAGATGCTGTAAGTAACTGGATGATCACACCAGGTTTTATAGATGATATGGCGAATGTGATTGAAGCATTTATTACTAATAATGAAGTGGGTATATTCCATAGCGTAGGATCAGACTCAATGACACCTTACGAAATGGCCACAGCCATTGCAGAATTGTTTGGATTTGACAAAACCCTGGTTCGCGCAGTAAAACTAGAGGATCTATTTCTCGGAAAGGCTCCCCGCCCGTTAAAGTTAGTTACAGATAATGGTAAAATAACTAGATTAGGTTTGCAGATGCAGACACTAGAAGATGGTCTTGGTATTATTAAGGAACAATTAAAATGAAATTAGCAGTTATTGGTCATGGTTATGTGGGTCTCGTTACAGCTACCGTATTTGCGGATTTAGGCAATGAGGTTATCTGTGTTGGGAGAACAAAAGCGAAAATTGATCAACTGAACAATGGAGTACCCACATTTTACGAACCTGGTTTAGAAGAGCTTCTAAAAAAGAACGTTCAGGCAAAACGAATAAGGTTTACATTGAACATGGAGGAAGGCGTGCCTGAAGCAGATGTGGTGTTTATAGCTGTAGGGACACCAAGTAAAGAAAATGGTGAAGCAGATTTAAGTCAGGTTTTTGCGGTAGCGGAAGATATTGGTAAACTTCTTTCTGGTCACACTGTCGTTGGTTGCAAGAGCACAGTTCCCGTAGGAACAAATTTTAAAGTAAGGAAAATATTGAAGAAGAATGCTAAGCCAGAAGCTCAGTATCAAATTGCATCTGTACCCGAATTTTTACGAGAGGGAACAGCAATATCTGACACTTTATACCCTGATCGAGTAATTATTGGAACAGATTTTAAGCAAGCAGAAGACGTACTGATAAAATTGCATGACCCAATCGGAGGAGTGCGGGTCTTAACAGATATTGCCTCGGCTGAGCTTATTAAGTATGCTTCTAATTCGCTTTTAGCTACCAAAATATCTTTTGCTAACAGCATTGCTTTTGTAAGTGAGCTAGTTGGAGCGGATGCAACAGAAGTTCTAAAAGGGGCAGGACTGGATGAGCGAATTGGAAAGCGCTTTTTGAATCCAGGACCTGGATATGGTGGAAGCTGTTTTCCTAAAGATGTAAAGGCATTGATCTCTTTTTCAAAGAAAGCTGGTTATGATTTTAAGATTCTGGAGGCGGTTCACGAGGTAAATGAAGACGCGAAGAATCGAGTGGTTAAGAAAATTGAAGATATGCTTGGTTCACTAAAGGATAAAAGAATCGCCATTTTAGGATTAGCTTTTAAACCAGATACTGACGATATGCGTGATGCGCCGGCAATTCATGTTATATCTAAGTTGCTTAAAGAAGGAGCTAGTGTGATAGCTTTTGACCCCCAATCAGCTGAAAATGCAAAGAGAGTCTTGCCAGAAGCGACAATTTATGCTAAAAATATCTTCTCAGCAGTTAAAAATGCTGATATAGTAGTAGTACTAACGGAATGGCGTGAGTTTTCTCAAGTGAGTCTGGCTAAGATAAAAGAGTTAGTTAGTCAGCCGAATATTGTAGATATGCGGAATGTTTTTAATCCAGCTGAAGCAAAGAAACTAGGGTTTAATTATATAGGTGTGGGCCGGAGGTAATCCGTAGGTAGCAATGAATAAAGCAAGAAAAGTTTTAATTACAGGAATTACAGGTTTTGCAGGTAGCCATCTTGCAGAGCTGTTGCTGGATAAAGGTTATGACGTAGTAGGTACAATTCGACCTAGAAGTAAAACCGAGCATATAGATCATATTAAGAATAAGCTTAAACTGTATGATGCGGATCTTTCTGATTCTCATAGTTTGCAGACAGTTTTTATGACGGTAAAGCCAGAGTATATCTTCCACTTAGCTGCACAGGCATTTGTGCCTACTTCCTGGAGTAGTCCAGCAACTACGATGGAAATTAATGCGTCTGGTTCAATTCATTTGTTTGAAGCAATTAGACGCGCTAATATTGATCCCGTTGTGCAGATTGCGTGTTCTTCAGAGGAGTATGGTTTGGTAAAACCCGATGAAGTGCCGATAACAGAAGAAAATCCACTTAGACCGCTTTCACCATATGCAGTTTCTAAGATAGCCATGGACTATCTTGGTTATCAGTATTTCAAAAGTTATGGCGTGAGAATTATTAGAACTCGTGGATTTAATCATACTGGCCCAAGACGCGGAGATGTCTATGTGTGTTCAACGTTTGCTAAGCAAATAGCTTTAATTGAAGCAGATAAACAGGGTCCAATAATGAAAGTTGGCAATATTGAATCATATCGTGATTTTACAGATGTGCGTGATATGGTAAAGGCGTATTTGTTAGCAGTAGAAAAGGGAGAGCCTGGAGAAGTGTACAACATTGCAACGGGTAAAACGTGGCAGATTAAGAAGGTGCTAGATATGTTACTTGGTATGAGTAAAAAAGATATTAAGATTGAGGAAGATCCCGAGCGAATGAGACCATCGGATGTTGAAATCCTACAGGGCGATGCGACTAAATTTAAAAAGGCTACTGGCTGGGAGCCAAAGTATAAGTTTGAGCAAACACTAGAAGACCTACTTAATTACTGGCGGGAACGAGTGTGAAAAAAAAACCGCGTGTAGTATTTATCTTACCTACATATAACGAGGTTGATAATATTAGCTTAGTAATTGAGCAGCTCCAGAATGTCTTTACTTCTATTTCTAGTTATACTTTTTCAATTCTTGTAGTTGATGATAAATCACCTGATAATACAGCAGGAATTGTCAATAAGTTAGGAAAAAAGTACTCAAATATAGAGCTTATTACAGGGGAAAAACAAGGCCTGGGAATTGCATATATACGTGGTATGAAATATGCAGAATCCAAGCTTCACGCTGATATATTTTTTAGTATGGATTCAGATTTATCTCACGATCCTTCTTTAATACCTCAGTTTTTACGCAAGATTGAGCAAGGCTCAGATATTGTTGTTGGAGCTAGATATATACCAGGTGGGTCAATTCCAGCTGATTGGGCATGGCAGCGTAAGCTATTTTCGATATTTGGGAATTTAATAATTCGTTTTGGCCTCATGATTCCTTCCATTCATGATTGGAGTAGTGGATATAGGGCGATTAAGGTTGAAGTATTTAAGAACATAGTGGATGGTTTAGATAAGTATAAAGGCTACACATTTCAGATGGCATATTTACATAGAGCTCTTAATGCAAAGTACAAAGTTGGGGAAGTACCGTTAAATTTTGTAGATAGAAAGCACGGTGAGTCAAAATTCATTCCTCTTGAATATATCTCGAACGTGCTGTTGTATATCCTCTTAAATTCAAGTTTTGTAAAATTTGGAGTTGTTGGAGTTGTTGGTTTTACAGTTAACCTGATAGGGCTTGAAGTATTTTATCGATTGGGATTTCATCCTGGAATTGCAGCTGCATTTGGGGCAGAGTTTGCGATTGTTTCAAATTTTATGTTTAATAATTTTTGGAGTTTTTCACATAAGAGTATTAAGAGGGGCGACGGATTACGAATGAAGTTTTTAAGGTTTAATGGAGTTGCTGTGGGGGCTATTGTGATTCAAGCTCTTATCGTTGGCATAGGCACCAACATGTTTGGAGTAGATACGAGGTTCCTATTTTTACTATTGTCTTTAATACTTATAGTTCCATATAGTTATGTTATGTATAACCGTATTATATGGAAAAGCTAATATAAGCATGAGGGGTTTTGTTTATCGTCACTGGGGAACGATTGGTATTTTTGCTATTCTTTTCTTATCCGCTTATCTTCGTTTGTGGAACATAGGAGGTTACATGACCTTTTTAGGTGATGAGGGGAGAGATGTTCTGGTGGTTAAGAGAATGATTGTAGACCATGATATTACTTTTTTGGGTCCAACAGCTTCTGTGGGAGGATTTTTCTTAGGTCCAATCTATTATTATTTTATGGCTCCTTTCTTGTGGTTATGGAATCTTAATCCGGTTGGACCGGCTGTAATGGTAGCGCTATTTGGTGTGGCTACAATATATCTATTGTATCGAGTGGGAACTGATTTTGTGTCAAGATCTACTGGGTATATCGCGGCTTTGTTATATGCTATCGCGCCTCTTGTTGTTGCGCACTCGCGTTCGTCATGGAATCCTAACATTGTCCCTTTTTTTTCTTTGCTGTATATCTATTCACTGTGGAAAGCACAAGAGTCACGAAAGGTAAGGTGGTTGTTTGTAGCAGGGATTTCGTTTGGAGTAGGAATTCAGTTGCACTATCTCTTTCTATTCATGCTGCCTGTTTCATTAATATATCTCTATCTGTATCGGGAAAAAATGTTGTTTATAAAGTTACGTACCTTTGTTCTGGGTGTGATTCTTCCACTTATCCCGTTTATAGGATTTGAGTTTAAAAATAAACTTCCAAATACACAGACAATTTGGCACTATGTAACAACAGAAGGAGATGTGGGTCTGAGCTTATCTGGATCAATATTAACGATGAGAGACGTGTTGTTTCGTTCTTTTGCTAGAGTACTGTTTAACTTTCCTCCACCTGAACAGTTTTATAAGTACGAAGACTGGGTAATTACTGTCTGGAAAACTAGCGTTTGGTTAGTAGTTATTTTAAGCATATTTATGCTACTTAGATATGTCCGTATGCAGAAAAGTAAGCCCCATTTGCTAATGCTGTTGTGGATGGTATTTGGCTTGGGTCTATTTATGTTGTATCAAAAGAGTATTTATGATTATTATTTTGTATTAGTTTTTCCCTTATTGTTTCTATTGGTTGCTAATTTATTGGTTGTGTTTTGGCAAAGGAAATTACTTAAGCCCATAGCTGCTATTGCATTGGCGCTATTAATCTGGATTAATTGGATGGGTCGACCATTTCAGTTTCCGCCTAATAATCAGTTTGATCAGGTATCGATGATTAGTCGCTCGATTTTTAATCATGCAGACGGTAAACCGTTTAACTTTGCGCTTATTACTGGTGGTAATTCAGACCATGCATATCGCTATTTATTTGAGATCTGGGGTAATCCCTCAGTTACGATTGAATTCGATGAAGTTGACCCAGAGAGGAAGACTGTTACTGATCAGCTTTATGTGCTTTGCGAAACATTACCTTGTGAACCACTTGGTCATCCGTTATGGGAGATAGCTGGTTTTGGTAGGGCTCAAATTGATACGAGCTGGAAGGTTTCGTTTCTAGAAGTGTATAGACTTGTGCCGTATCAAGGAGAAGACTTTGCTACAGAGGATAATGTGCGATAAAATCAAGCTATGCAACAAAAAGCGCCACAGTTATCGATTGTTATTCCTTGTTACAATGAAGAGCAGAATATTCGGTTTGGAGCTTTAGAAAAGGTAAACAATTATCTACAGAAGCAGACCCTATCCTGGGAAGTGTTGATAATTGATGACGGGTCACAAGATGCAACTGCGGAGTTGGTACGGAAATACATAAAAAACAAGCCAAAATTCAAGCTAATTGAGCGAGTACATCAAGGTAAAGCACGTACAGTTGTTGCTGGTGTTATGCGTGCAAAAGGTGACTATATACTGTTTTCTGATCTTGATGGATCTACGCCACTTGGCGAGGTAGAGAAGTTTTTACCATACTTTAGGAAAGGATACGATATTGTAATTGGTTCGCGTAATCGCAAACGCGAAGGTGCGCCTTTTTTTAGAAGCTTAATGGGTCCTGGATTTGCGTTTATCCGCAGTAGTTTAATTGGTTTAAGCGATATTAACGATACTCAATGTGGTTTTAAGGCATTTAAGAAGGATGTAGCAATTACTCTTGTAAAAAAACTTAAGCTATATGGAGGTGACAAGGAGATTAAAGGGTCAAATGTTACTGCTGGATTTGACGTTGAGCTACTATTTATTGCCAGAAAGCTTGGATTTAAGATTAAAGAGGTTCAGGTTAAATGGCACTATGTTGAGACGAGACGAGTAAGTCCTATTAGAGACTCCTGGAATGGGCTTAAGGACATTATGCGCATAAAATTATTTGATCTGCAGGGGAAATATCGTTAAACAATGCGACCCGGAGTTAAGATCTTAGTTGCAAGTTATTTTATAACAGTTCTGCTGCTCTTTCTTTATTCCTTTACACAGATAGATCTAAATCTAACACTCTCACGTGTGTCAATTTGGCAGGGCATACAGAAATGGTTTATGTATATTGGATATTATAAGCGCCCCTTGTCTACGGCTATATTTATTTTAATTCTTCTGGCACTATATACGCAATATACTTTATTCCTTCGGCTGTCCTTGTCTAAGTTTTTAAGTACGAAGCATCTATTTCATATTATTATCTTAACAGGGGTTGTGCTGCTTTTTTCTTTTCCTGCTTTTTCGCATGACATCTTTAACTATATGTTTAGTGCTAAAACAATTATTAAATATGGTCAGTTACCATACTTTGCTCCACCGATGAATTTTCCCGATGATCCATGGCTTAACTTTATGCGTTGGATACATATACCAGGAACCTACCCACCTCTCTGGATACTTTTGACCTTACCTATGTATCTAATCAGCTTTAATAAAATTGTGCTACTCATAATTAATTTTAAGCTTCTGTCTGTAGCTGGATACCTGGGTTCAAGTTTTTTGATTGCAAAAATTATGCAGCGGATAAATTATCGCTACTGGAAAGCGGCAGTAGTTTCTTTTGCGCTTAATCCACTTGTCATTATTGAGAGCTTAGTTAGTGGTCATAACGATGTGGTCATGGCATTTTGGATGTTGCTTTCGATATATCTCTGGCAGAAAAAAGAACGTCTCTTTGGTGTGTTTACACTTTCAATATCCGTGGGAATAAAATGGATGTCTGTCTTTTTGTTACCGCTTGCAGTGTTTGGACCTAGGAGACTATTATCCTTGGCATTGATGTTGTTGGGTTTGGGTTTGGTCTTAACAAGGCGAGAATTTTTGCCTTGGTACTGGATCTGGATTGCGCCGCTTATAAGTTTGAATGTAGACCGCAAATTTATCTTTATACCTGGGGTAGCTTTGTCTTTTGGACTATTATTGCGTTATACCCCATTTCTTTATCTGGGGAACTGGGATCCGCCGGTGCCCACGATTAAATTCTGGGTTACTGTTATTCCATTGGTTACTTCAGCTATAATGGTTGTATTGTTTTATTATGTTCAAAGACATCCAAAAAAATAAGACGTTTATTATAAGTATTGTTATTTTTCTGGTCTTGTATTTTGTTACACGACTTATTAATTTAACAGCATTACCTATATTTACCGATGAGGCTATTTATATACGTTGGGCGCAGATTGCTAATCAAGATGCAAGTTGGCGATTTATCTCGCTAACTGACGGTAAACAACCTCTCTTTGTTTGGGGGGCCATGATAATGTTACGTTTTGTGAGTGATCCGGTCGTAGCTGGACGAGTAGTATCTGTATTTGCGGGAGCTGGGACACTAGTAGGAATTGGACTACTGGCTAGAGAACTTTTTAAGAATACGAGAACAGGTATAATCGCATCTTTCTTGTATTTAATCTATCCCTTTGGATTAATGTATGATCGAATGGCTCTCATGGATTCGATGGTGGCGATGTTTTCAGTTTGGTCACTGTATTTAGCTGTAATACTGGCTCGGCGTCCCAGATTGGATGTGTTGTTGTTGTTTGGCATGGTGCTGGGTGGAGCGACTCTGACTAAAACGAGCGGTTTCCTTAATATTTATCTGCTGCCAGTAACACTTTTACTATTTGATTGGCAAAAGAAAAATCGAAATATGCGACTTCTGACATGGTTTATATTTGCATTATTTGCGGTTTTTCTTTCCCAGGCATACTACAGTATCCTGCGACTTTCACCTTGGTTTCATATGATAGCTCAGAAAGATACGACTTTTTTGTATACACTTACAGAGTGGAAAGAACATCCCTTCCGCTTTTTGTATGGAAACCTAAGAGGAGAGCTTGATTGGGTTACACATTATATGACCTGGTCTCTTCTCCTACCAGTTATTGAAGCACTAGTTTTGTTCTGGAAAGAGACGAGGGTTAAGCTGTTACTTTTAATAATGTTTAGTGCTCCTTTGGTTGGATTGGCTCTATTTGGTAAAGTTCTTTATCCTCGTTTTGTCCTATTTATGACAATGCCACTATTGGTTCTTGCAGCATGGAGCTTAAATTATATGACTGAGCGAATTAAACACAAAATGGTTCTAGTTCTGATATATGTGTTGTTGGTTAGCTACTTAGTGTATTTTGACGCTAAGATATTGCTGAGTATTATTACGGCACCTTTGCCTAGATCTGACGCTGGTCAATATGTTAACGATTGGCCATCAGGTTGGGGAATTAGAGAGTCAGTGGACTTCTTAGCTAAAGAGGTTCAAGATAAAGAAATTACGGTGTTTACTGAGGGTAATTTTGGCTTATTACCGTATGGTATTGAGATTTATCTCGTAGATGATCCAAAACTTGAAATTATTGGAATGTGGCCTGTCCCAAGTGAATATACAGATCAGATGAAAGAAAAGATTGATCAAGAGCCAGTTTATTATATTTCGAATCGAGAGCAAGAGCTACCTTGGAAATGGAAAGCAGAGCTAATTGGTGAGTGGAATAAAGGCAGTAATACAACTCGCAAATTAAGGCTCTGGAAGCTTAAGGATAATGAATCGTAAGCAGTATTTCTTTTTAGCCTTTGTACTCATACTAGTAATTCCTCTTCTTCTGCCTTTGTTTAAAGTAGGATTTCCTGTTACGGACGATGCGGATTGGTTTATCATTCGTTTTACTGCTTTTTATCAAGCACTTTCTCAGGGGCATTTTCCTGTACGCTGGTTGGGTAGGCTGAACTTTAATTATGGTTATCCAGTTGCCAACTTTAATTATCCAGCATATATGTATGGGGCAGTGCTACCAAAGCTATTGGGATTTGGTTTTGTTACCTCCATTAAGTTAGTGCTAGGAGTTAGTGTAGCTTCTGCATCTGCATTTACCTATCTGTGGCTAAAGAGTATGTTTAACCGCACTTGCGCGCTTGTGGGAGCATTGGTATATGTTTATCATCCATATATCTTATTTGATCTTTATAGGAGAGGCTCCATAGGTGAGATTGTAGCTCTGGGGGTTGTGCCGTTTGTTCTTTGGTCAATTGAGCACAGAAGTAGGTTCTGGACAGCCATCGGCCTAGCTGCTCTAATAACATCTCATAATATTTTAGCTGTGTTATTTTTTCCAGCTTTAATAGTCTATATGTACATTCGTTCTAAATTTAGCAGAAGAGAGCTGATGCTAAATGTGCTTTTTGGATTAGGATTGTCAGCTTTTTTCTGGGTGCCAGCGATCTATGACTTACAATATACAGTTTTTACTAGTACCACTGTTTCAGTATGGATGAATCATTTTGCTGATATTAAGCTGTTTGGATATCTAAATGTTGCGATTTTATTGCTGTCCTTAGGAATTATCTTTAGATATCGTACTAAGCTGTCTATATTATCTTGGGGATTAGTGGCCCTTGGTCTTTTTCTTAGTACCTCATTAAGTAGTTTGGTTTGGACAGTGTTACCGGTAACCTTTGTTCAGTTTCCTTTTCGTATGCTTGCAGTTACGATACCCGGCTTAGCTTTGTTAGCTGCATATATTAATGACAGATTACCAGGTAGATTAAGGAGAGGAGTGGGTGCTATATTGATAGTCTTATTATTAATAGTTGCCATTCCAGTATTGACAGCTGTAGAAATTGTAGATAAGGGAGAAGGATTTTATGCAACGAACGAATCATCATCAACGATAAAGAATGAATATATGCCGGTTTGGGTAGGGCAGGAGTTTATGGCTCACGCAGAGTACAAGGTTCAACTTATAGATGGTGGTGGAGAGATAATACCAATGCAGGAAAAGGGGCATCTAATAGAATTTATGGCAAATCTAGATGTTCCTAGTATAGTAGAAATTAATTCAATATATTTTCCAGGTTGGATGGCTATCGAAGGTAGCGAAGAAATAGATATTCAGGTCTCAGAAAAAGGAACAATGAATATAGAGCTACCTGCAGGTCAGCATCGGGTTAAAGTAGTGTTCAAGGAAACAACACCACGAATGATTGCAGATCTTATTTCAGTTATTTCACTATTTGCATTAGCTGCATTGCAGTTTAAGTCATGGAAAGAAACTTAACAAAATATATAGGTATTGTATTAGTATTGTTATCGTCTTTTTTTGCGATTAAATCCTTATTGGGATCTGGATATTTTCCAGTGCACGACAGTTTACAGGTCGAGCGAATTTATGAAATGGCAAGTGCAATAAAGGATGGTCAATTCCCAGTGCGTTGGGTGTACGACTTGGGTTATGGTTATGGATACCCTTTGTTTAATTTTTATGGTCCTCTACCTTATTATATTGGGGCTTTTTTTAATATAGTTGGACTGAGCTTAGTAGTCTCTGCGAAGTTGATGTTTGGAATTGGTATCTTAATTTCAGGGATATCTATGTATCTATTGGGTAAAGAAATATGGGGGAAGGTAGGTGGTATTATTTCGGCTGTCTTATATGTATACCTACCCTATCACGCAGTTCAAATATACGTGCGTGGAGCAGTAGGGGAGTATTATGCCTATGCTTTATTACCGTTACTTGTGTTGAGTTTTTTGAAATTGAACAGCAAGCGGGTTGAAAAGTGGATCTTTATTGGTGGATTGACGTACTCGGGAATTATACTGTCGCACAATATCAGTGCGATGTTGATAACCATGCTTGTCCTTATATATATGTTTACTTATGGACTAATTGTTAGGCGTATAAACAAATCGCAAGTTACTGTATTATTAATAGGGTTATGCCTGTCTGCATTCTTCTGGATGCCGGCTGTTACGGAAAATAATTTTACTCAAGTTAATAAAGTAGTTGGTGGTGGTAGTTATTACGGTGATCATTTTGTGGAGCCGTGGCAGCTCTGGAGTTCTGTCTGGGGGTATGCTGGATCGGCACCTATGAGTGAGCAAGATGGAATGTCATTTAAGCTTGGTAAAGTGCACATAATAACTGCTCTAGTGGCATTGGTATGGGTTTTATATAAGCGCGATAAGAAGTATTATCCTCTACTGGCTATTTTAACTTTGTTATTTATTGGCTCTGTGTTTATGATGCTTCCAATCTCTAAAAATATCTGGGACAGGCTACCCCCTTTAAAATATGTGCAATTTCCTTGGCGTTTGTTAATGTATGCGGGTTTTGCCCTATCTGTAATAGCCGGAGGAGTTAGTATGGTGGTTCAAAAATATAGACTAGGGATGGTGCTGGTTGCGGTGATCTTTATATTAGTTACAGTAAATGTTCGAGCTTTACCCAAACTGGAATTATTACACTTTATGCCTAGTGAGTATTATTTATTAGACGATGAGGCAATAACTAGCGATCATAATTTGCGTTGGCTAAAGTCTGAAAAGTCAGATGAATACCTACCAAAATATTTCTTCCAGCCCCAGAGAGAAGAAGATATTTCATTAAGAAGAGTGAATTTTGATGCAGACATAACTGAAGATCGATCAAATTTGCTTAAATTTAATATCACAGCTCTTGAAATTGCTGAAATATCAATGGATATAGCTTATTTTCCAGGTTGGAAAGGATATGTTGATGGAAAAGAGGTTCCTGTTAAAAGACTAACTCGTGGAATCAGTATTACTGTTCCAACTGGAGCTCATAATGTTATGTTAAGATTGGAAAATACTCCAGTCAGAACACTAGCAAATTTGACTTCAGTTATAAGCTTAGGAGTATTATTGGTCTTACTAGTTAAATATGCAAAATCATAAACCTACTGTTGAAATAGTGTTACCTGTATATAACGAAGAGGATGAGCTAGAAGCTCATACGCTTAAGCTTCGTAAGTTTGTAGATACTCAAACAAATTACAGCTGGGATATTACCATAGCTGACAATGCCTCAAACGATAGCACGGCTTCTATTGGTGAGAAGTTAGCAAAAAAAAATGGTATTAATTACGTACGCATAGCCAAAAAAGGGAGAGGAAGAGCTGTTAAACAGCTCTGGCTTGAAAGCAAGGCAGATATAGTAATGTATATGGATATTGATTTATCTACAGATCTTAAGCATTTAACACCCCTAGTTAAGGCATTGACGTCGGGTGCGGATATTGCGATTGGATCCCGTTTGCTGCCAGGTTCGGAAGTAGAAAAGCGCGAACTGAGACGAGAATTTATTTCTCGAGCATACAACCTAATGATCAAGATCCTATTTATGACGCGTTTTTCGGATGCGCAGTGTGGATTTAAAGGTATGACAAAAAAGGCTACTATGGAGCTGATTCCTCATATAGAAGATAATGACTGGTTTATGGATACAGAGCTTCTAGTCATTGCAGAAAAGAGTGGTTATAAGATATATGAAGAAGCTGTGCGTTGGGTAGATACTCCGGGTTCCACAGTTCGGGTACTGCCAACGGCAATGGGTGATATTAAGGGATTGGTTAGGTTATGGAAGACAAGACCTTGGAAGGTAATTAAAAAAATCAAATATTGTTAGACTAAATGAATTTGCATAGACGTTTTAATAAGTATAAATATGGATTAATATTTCTTCTTTTAGCAGCTTTTCATATTTTTTTGCGTTTCTATGAGTTAGCTAAGCGTACGGAACTAGGCTGGGATCAGATGGATACAGCTTGGGCTGCTTTTAATCTTCTCGAAGGAAATAAATTATTAATAGAGGGAGTTCCAATAAAAGGCAATACATCTATGACAATGGGTCCGCTTTACTATTATTTAGCTGTTCCATTTTATAAGCTAACAAGCCTAGATCCAATTGCTGCAAGTATTTTTGCTGGAGTAGTCAGCATCGTAAGTATGTTTATTTTCTATTTAATATCTAAGAAAATCATGGGTAAGAAAGTTGCAAGTATAGCGCTAGCGATTTATGTATTTTCACCGATTATGGTTCAGTCAGAGCGAGTTCAAGCGGCTTATATCCTCATACCAATTATTTCGTATATAACTTTTTACTTTTTATATCGACTAGTAGTAAGTAAAAACAGTAAGTATTTAATCTGGCTTGCAGGGATTATTGGGTTTGGCTTTCACGTCCACTTTGTATCATTTTTCTATCCTTTTTTAGTTCTATTAATGCTCCCATTTCTCCCGGATGTTAGAAAGGATTTATCCAAATATATTATATCTTTAATAATATTTCTGCTGTTTTTATCACCTATGCTCTATAGTGTATTTTTTAACTCGTCTGGTGGAGGTCAATTTCTTACATATTTTGGTACTTATTTTCACGGTTTTCACTTAAGAAGAGTCCTTCAAATTGCTCATGATGGATTTATTAGTTTTGAGATGATTCTCCAATATAAGTTTTTTCCTCCACTGGTATATTTAGTACTACCCCTATTTGCTGGTATATATTATTTTACAAAGCCAAGCAAAAACTCATTATTATTGTCTTATCTAGCTATATTATGGGTTGTTATTCCGTGGTTATTTTTGTCTACCTATAGTGGAGAATTAACGCATTATTATTTTTCAGCTTCAAGGTACGTGGCGATATTAATAATCGCATATTTAATAAATTTTTTGCTTAATAGAGGCAATATAATTGTAAAATATGTGGTAGTGAGTTTTTGGGTCATATATATAATAAATAGTGTTCAGATATTTATTGGAGAACATGAAGGTAACTATATGCTAATTAAGGAGAAAACTGGGTTCTATGTAGATAGTGGCAAAGTGCTTGAATTCAAAGATAGAGATGCTGATTATTATTTCTACCATATAAAACAACTAAAAGCTAAAAAGTAGCCACATGTGATTGTCCGGAAGCACACAGGTTCAAATATAAGTTCAAAGTAGTGATAAAATCAGTACATGGCTGAAATAGAGCTCCATGATGTCAAAAAAAGATCGGTTGCTGGTATTTTAGCTTTAACCTCGCGAACAGGTCTACTGCAGCTTATATCTAGTGTTGGTTTCTTTTTATTGACGATTTATCTTGATCTGAGGTTATTCGGAGTATTTATCGTGGTGCAGGCAGCTTCTAGTTTTCTGAACTACTTTTCAGACATTGGCCTTGCTGGAGCATTAATTCAAAAGAAAGAGGCGTTAACTAAAGAAGATCTGGCAACGACGTTTACAGTACAGCAGTTGATGGTATTGGGTGTTTCAACCATAGCTCTGCTGCTGTCTTCTTGGGTTGCCGGAATATATGGTCTTGATCAGCAAGGGGTAGTTCTATTTAGAGTGTTAGTTTTGGCATTTATTTTGTCATCGTTAAAGACAATTCCTTCTATTCTTCTAGAAAGAGATCTGAAGTTTAGTATATTGGTTATTCCGCAGGTATTTGAGGTTGTCTCGTTTTATGTCATAGCGGTGTTATTAGCCTGGAAAGGGTTTGGGATTGAAAGCTTAACGTATGCGGTTTTAGGTAGAGCTATTGTTGGTTTGGTGATGATATATATTGTGTCACCCTGGATGCCGCGCTTTGGTATTAATTCAAAGGTTCTTAAGAAATTATTATCGTTTGGTATTCCTCTTCAGGCCAATAGTCTATTAGGACTTATAAAAGATGATTTATTTACGCTATATCTAGGGACTGTGTTGCCGCTTGAGCAGATTAGTTTAATTGGCTGGGCAAAGAAATGGGCAGATACACCATTGAGATTAATTATGGATAGTTTTATTCGAGTAACCTTTCCTACTTATTCTCGTCTGCAAGGTATGGCAGATAAGCTACGTAAGGGGATTAATAAGTCGATGTTTTTTTCTTCAATATTAATATTTCCGATGGCGATAGGACTTATATTACTGATGAAGCCATTAATATACGTAATTCCTAAATATACTAAGTGGGAACCGGCACTTTTCTCTTTCTACTTGTTTGTTATTGCAGCGGTATTTGCTAGTATTTCAACTCCCTTAACTAATGCTTTAAATGCAGTTGGTAAAGTTACAGTAACATTAAAATTAATGATTCTCTGGACAGTGCTGACCTGGGGACTGGGTATACTATTAGTGAACATAATTGGGCTGGAAGGGGTGGCATTATCAGCAGTGTTGATTAGTCTTACTATCTATCTTGTAATTAAAGTTAGTAAGCAACATTTTACGTTTGATGTACTAGCTAATATTACACCCGCATTATTATCTAGCATCGTGATGTTATTGGTTGGTCTGTTTTTACCAACTGCTCGTCACTATAGTATTGTTGGCTTAGTTAGCACGGGGTTAATATTAATAGCTGTATATCTTATGATGCTGCGGTTGTTTTTTTGGGGTAAACTAAAGGCAGAGGTTGTGACTATAATTGGGATTATGAGGAGCTAATATGAATAAAATATCAGTAGTTATTTCAGCTTACAATGAAGAAAAATTGCTTGAGGATTGTTTAAAATCTGTTACTTGGGCAGACCAGGTTATTGTTGTAGACAATAACTCGACGGATGATACAGCCAAAATAGCCAAGAAGTATGCGGATGAAGTTTATTCTCGTCCTAATAACTTAATGCTCAATGTAAATAAGAATTATGGATTTAGTAAAGCTACTGGTGATTGGATATTGAGCTTGGACGCTGATGAAAGAGCTACAGATGAGCTAAAAAAAGAGATTCTAAAAGAGTTACAAGTTACGAGTTACGAGTTACGAGGTGATGTTAGTGGTTACTGGATTCCCCGCAAGAACATTATTTTTGGTAAGTGGATACAACACACGGGTTGGTATCCAGACTACCAGCTAAGATTATTTCGTAGAGACAGAGGTAAGTTTGCCCAAAAGCATGTTCATGAGATGGTAGAGGTGAAAGGTAAAACAGAGCAGCTTAAAGGTCATATTCAGCACTATAACTACGAGACGGTAGACCAATTTTTTCAAAAGCTTTTGGTAGTGTATTCTCACAGCGAGGCAGATAATTTACTAAAGGATGGATATGTATTTAACTGGAAGGACGCTATTATCATGCCGCTTCGTGAGTTTTTTAATCGTTATTTTGCGCATAAAGGATATCGTGATGGCTTACATGGGTTGATTTTATCTCTACTTATGAGTGTATATCATCTAGTGGTTTTTTTGAGATTATGGGAGCGCAAGAAGTATGTAGAGCAAGACGTTAACCTAGGTGAGGTTGCTTCGGAGGTTGGCGTGTATAGGCAAACATGGAAATATTGGGTGAAGCATGCAAAAGTTGATTTAGCTAATAACGGCGTTGCTAAGCTGGTAGCTAAATATTTTGGGTAAAGATATATGTCTAAATTTACATGGATAACTACATTTCTATCGGTAGTATTGGTATCTAACTTGGTGGTCCTGTATTATCTGAATTACCAGCTAAGAGATGAACTTAATAAAGTTAAAGCAAGTTCTCAGGCTACTGTCAGTCAAGAAGTCGCTGAACCACTTCAAACGGTTAGTAGACCCACTCCAGATCCAGAAGCAGTAGCCTTTTATTCAGATTCTTGTAACCCGGCGTGCCAGGACCAGATTGATAATGTAAAAAAGGTCGTAGCTAGAATTACACCCCAGATAATAAAGGAAGCAGAAACTGCGGAGACTCAATCTTCAGCTACTAACAATGCAGCTAAGGAATACTCAGTTACTTTGGGTAAAGGAAGCTCTGATGCAAAGGACTGGGAAGATGTACCAGGCGTAAATGCATATATAAATACCAATAACTATAGCGATATTAGCTTGGTTACATTCGAGGTGTCACTTAGAGTTCCTACGGCAAATGATGAGGTATTTGCACGGCTTTATAATGTAACAGACAGTGCGGCAGTTAAGTCTAGCGATGTAACAAGTGCCTATAATATAGATTCTATTCTATTACAGGCAAACAATATTAATCTCAGTAGCGGGAATAAGCTGTATCAGCTTCAGATGAAAACTAGATTTGGGAGAGAATCATTAGCTGACTCTACTCGGATAAAGATATTTACAAAATGAAGAGAGTCGCAATTATAATCGTAAACTACAATGGTTGGCAAGATACCATTGATTGTCTTAAGTCTATATCCCATCTCAATTTGCCAGATATTAAGTTACACACAGTTGTTATAGACAACGATTCCTCTAACGATTCGTATGATCAACTAACCGAATTTATTACCAAAGAAGAAGAATTAGTAAATGTTGAATTAGTTAAACTATCTAGTAACTTAGGGTTTAGCGGAGGAACTAACGTAGGCATTAAAAGTGCGATAGCACAAGACGATGACTACATCATGCTTTTAAACAATGACACCACAGTAGACCTTGATCTAGTTACAGAGCTGGTAAAAGCAGCTAATAAGAAAGCAGGTATAGTGGTACCTAAAATATATTTTGCTAAGGGCTATGAATACCACAAGGGGCGATATACAAAAGCAGAGCAAGGTAAAGTTATCTGGTATGCGGGAGGACAGATAGACTGGAATAATATGTATGCCAGTCATCGCGGAGTGGATGAGGTAGACAAAGGGCAATACGACGTTAAAGAGCAGACAGAGTTTGCATCTGGATGCTGTATGTTGGTAAGTCGTGAGGTGTTTGAGGAAGTTGGCTATTTAGACGATGACCTCTTTTTATACCTAGAAGATCTAGATTTTTGTTTGCGTTCTATAAAAGAGGGATATGAGATAATTTATAAGCCCAAAGCTATGGTTTGGCATAAGAATGCGTCTTCGTCAGATAAACCTGGATCTAAGTTGCATCAATACTATTTAACAAGAAACCGTTTAATAGTGGGAATGCGTTATGCTCCAATAAGAACCAGAGTAGCTCTACTTAAAGAAAGTCTTAAGTTTTTTCAAAAAGGTGGAGTTTTAAGAAAAGCAGTGCGAGATTATTACTTATACAACTGGGGAAAATGGGAAAACTAAGTGCCATAATTATTACTAGAAACGAAGAAAATAATATAGCTGATGTTATTAAAAACGTTAGCTTTGCAGACGAGGTTATTGTTGTAGATAATTTATCAGCTGATAAAACAGTAGATATTGCAAAAAATGCGGGAGCTATTGTTTATAGTCAGAAGTTTAGTAATTTTGCCCAGCAAAGAGATTTTGCACATAATAAGGCAACAAAAAAATGGTTGCTTTATATTGATGCAGACGAAAGGTTGTCAAATGAGCTTGTGCAGGAAATTTCAAATATTCAAGATGTGTATGGGGGATACATCTTAAGAAGAAGAAACTTTTATCTAGGTAAACATGAGTGGCCATTTATTGAGGAAATTCCAAGACTGTTTTTAAAAGCTAAATTGCGAGGGTGGAGGGGAAAAATTCATGAGACCGCAATTTTTGAAGGAAAAATAGGAATTTTAAACTCCTATCTAAACCATTATACACATAAAAATTTAAGTTCAATGATTAAAAAAACGAACGAATGGTCGGATGTTGAAGCAGGGTTGTTATTTAAATCAGGTCATCCTCAGATGAGCTGGTGGAGGTTTTTAAGGATAATGCTGACAAAATTCAGAGACTCTTATTTTATACAAGGAGGTTGGAAGGTTGGTGCCATCGGTTTTATCGAAAGCATGTATCAGGCTTATAGTTACTTTGTAGTTTATGCTAAATTATGGGAATTACAAAGAAAATAATTCGTAGATATTGGCCGGTTATATGGATTGTTGTTTTATGGCTAATATTTTCACAGCCGTATTTACTTAAAGGTTTAGCACCTTTTCCATCGGGTTATCTGGTGAATTTTTTCTCTCCTTGGAATAATTATTTTGGATTTCCGTTTGGAAATAATGCGATGCCAGATGTTATATCACAGCTCTATCCCTGGAAGACTGTTGTAATAGAAAGCTGGAAATTTGGCCAGATTCCGTTTTGGAATCCTTATCAGTTTGCGGGTAACCCTCAGTTAGCGAATGTTCAGTCAGCAGTATTTACACCGTTAAATATGCTCTTTTTTGTACTACCATTTGTCCATGCCTGGAGCATCTTAATTCTTCTGCAGCCGCTGCTTGCAGGATTATTTACTTATCTGTTTGTGCGTAAGCTGAAAGTGAGTAGAGCTGCAGCTGTATTAAGCGCCATATCATTTATGTTTGCTGGTTTCATAACGGTATGGATGGCTTATGGGACACTTGCTTACGCAATTCTATATTTTCCCCTTGTGCTTTATGGAATTGAACGCTATCGTAGCAAGCCAGATCTTGCTGCAAAGTTAATTGTTGTATTTAGTATTCCGCTATCACTATTTTCTGGACACTTTCAAACAAGTATTTACATGCTACTTGCTGGAGCTTCATATGGAGTGTATTCTTTTTGGCTAAATAAGAGAAAGCTTTTAAGTTTGTCGATGTTATTCTTAGTAGGTCTTATCATATCTCTGCCTCAGCTTATTCCAGCGATTCAGTTTTATCAGCAGTCTGTACGAAGTGGATTGTACGAAGTGGGAGAAGTTATTCCTTGGAGTTATCTAATAACTGTTCTAGCGCCAGATTTTTATGGCAACCCGGTTACTCGTAATGATTGGTTTGGACACTACGCTGAGTGGTCGAGTTTTGCGGGAGTGATTCCGGTAATGTTGGCTATTTTTGTATTATTTTTGGATAGAAAATCTAGCAAAGTAAGGTTTTTTGGTGTGCTAGCAGCATTTTCCCTACTATTGGCTTACCAGACGCCCTTGATTGATCTGTTGGCTAAGCTGAAAATTCCTGTGCTGGCTACTAGTGCAGCGTCGCGCATTATTGTTTTATTTAGTTTTGGAATAGCGGTACTATCCGGATTTGGCTTAGACAGACTTATAGTGGTGTGGAGCAAGCATAGGATAACAAAAAAGATGATGCTTTTTTTTGGAGTGTGGATAGTTCTTGTAATTGGTGCATGGGGGATGCTTCTTAGTAATAATCTTTTCTTTCTTGAGAAAGCTGGGATGCAAGAATTTTCTATAGCCAAACGCAATTTTATTCTTCCAACGTTTTTTATATTTAGTGGAATAGTAGTGATATTTTTAGGTTACTTCGTAAAGAAAGAAATATACATAAAGCTGTTGATACTAGGTTTGTTGGTTGTTGTTTCTTTTGATGTGCTTAGGTTTAGTACAAAATGGATGCCGTTTGATCTAATAGAAAATATGTATCCAGAAAATGGGGCGCTTACATATTTACAAAAGAATGTTGGAAATTATAGAGTGTTTGGAAATTTTGGCAATGAAGG
The DNA here is from genome assembly GCA_002788855.1 of Candidatus Roizmanbacteria bacterium CG_4_9_14_0_2_um_filter_38_17. NCBI lineage: Bacteria > Candidatus Roizmaniibacteriota > Candidatus Roizmanbacteria bacterium CG_4_9_14_0_2_um_filter_38_17. The sequence goes on from PFSB01000006.1 coordinate 28,277, forward strand.
ACAGACACCATTTAAACTTCAAGGAATTGAAGGATATGATCCGCTGTATGTTAGTCGCTATGGAGAGTTTGTTTCTGCAGCTGGTGATGGTCATCTTCGGGGTGTGGATCGATCAGTGGTTCTTATGAACAAAAATGGGGAGTATACAAAGAGTATGCTTGATCTACTGGGGGTTAAATATTACCTTCAGTCTAAAGGCGATGGGAGAAATATCTGGGTGTTTCCATTCTGGGAATATCCAGAAAGTTTTGGTTCAGCAGTTTGGAGTGATGAAAAATATGAGATCTATGAAAATACCACTGCGTACCCTAGAGCTTATGTAGTACATGACTATATCGTAGCAGATAGCGATCAGGAAGTTATAGATAGTATATTGGCCGATGATACAGACTTAAGAGAAACAGCTATTCTCGAAGAGAAACCACAGGATGCCATAGAGCCGTGCAAAGGAGAAGACAAGGTAGCTATTGTTAACTATTCAGCCAATAGGATCGAGCTTGATGTGTCTACGGATTGTCCAGGATTACTGTTCATGTCTGATAATTACTATCCGGGTTGGAATGTATATCTCGATGGAACTAAGTCGAATATATATCGTGCAAATTATACGTTTAGAGCTGTGGTGGTCCCGGAAGGTGATCACAAGGTGATTTTTAAATATGAAAATTGGTATTTCTAGTCCATATCTAGATAGTCTAGCTGGGGGTGAGAGATATATGCTCACCATAGCTTCTTGTTTGTCAAAAAAGCATAGAGTTGATGTTTTCTGGCCAAACATGGATATTATTGAAAGGGCTAAAAAAAGATTCAATCTGGATCTAGACGGTGTTTCTGTTAACGCCTCGATGCAGATAGGTAAGATTAGTCGTATTAAGCATACTTTTAAATACGATGTAATTATTTACCTTTCAGATGGTAGCGTCCCGATTAGCTTAGCTAAGCACAATATACTTCATTTTCAGGTTCCTTTCACAAGCGTAAACGGGAGGAGCTTATCTAACCAGCTTAAGCTTAAGAGATTTAATCATTTTGTCTGTAATTCAGAATTTACAAAAAAATATATAGATCAAGAATTTGCAGTAAATAGCAGTGTTATATATCCTCCAGTCAATACAACAGAGTTTAAGGCGGGTAAAAAACAGAATACTATCTTAACTGTGGGAAGATTTCATCCGCTCAAAAAGCAAGATGTGCTTATAGATACCTTTATTTCCATACAAGAAAAGTTAGGTGATTGGCAATTTGTAATAGCTGGGGGATTACTTGAGCAAGACAAGAGTTATTACCAGGCGCTTGTGGCAAAGTGTGTGGGTAATAATATTAAGCTATTGCCTAATATCAGCCATGAGGATTTAACTCGGCTATATGAAGAGACTAAGATCTACTGGCATGGAACGGGTTATGGTGAAAAAAACCCAGAGAATATGGAGCACTTTGGAATAACAACAGTTGAGGCAATGGCGTCTGGTTGTATTCCGGTAGCTTTCAAAGGCGGTGGACAGAAAGAAATTATTAATGACAAGATAGGTGGTTATCTCTGGGATACTACAGATGAGTTAGTAAAATATACACAAGAGCTAGCTGGTTCAACTGAATTATGGGAAAAACTTTCAAAGCAATCAAAGCAAGATGCAGTAAAATATTCTGAGGCAGAATTTTGTAAAAATTGGCAGGAGCTAATAGAAAGGCTATGAAAAGATACTTATTCCCATTGCTATTAGGGTTAATAGTAGTAGTTTTTTTTGCAAAAACTATTTTTCAAGGATTATTGCCTATTCCAGCAGATACTATAGTCGGCTTGTATCATCCATTTCGAGATGCTGTTTTTCAGGAATATCCTAACGGGATTCCTTACAAGAATTTTTTAATAACTGATCCAGTTCGTCAGCAGTATCCTTGGCGAGAATTAGCTGTGTCGATTATGAAACAAGGTGAGTTACCGCTTTGGAATCCATATCAATTTGCGGGTACTCCACTTCTTGGTAATCTACAGTCAGCAGCCCTATATCCCTTGAATATATTGTACTGGTTAATGCCATTTCAAATGACGTGGACAGTGCTGGTTATACTACAGCCACTTCTTGCTTTGTTATTTATGTACCTATATCTAAAAGAAATGAAACTATTTAAGCTACCTGCGACATTTGGTGCTGTAATATTTGCTTTTAGTGGGTTTTTCGTTGCTTGGCTAGAGTGGAACACTATTTTACACGTAATTTTATGGTTGCCATTATTATTGCTGGCGCTTGAAAAACTAAGAGTTAAATTGAGTCTTCTTTGGAGTACTATTTTTATTTTTGCTCTTTCTTCAAGTTTTCTTGCAGGGCATTTACAGGTCTTCTTCTATGTATCTTTGGTTCTTATGGCTTATTTAGTTACTATTTTGTATAGAAGTAAATCTAAGGGTAAGTTGGTGTTGCTACTTTCTGCTCTTTGCTCACTGTTTGCTGTAGTAACGTCTCTACAGTGGATTCAATTTGTAAAATTTTACCTGCAGTCAGCGCGTGAAATTGATCAAGTATTATGGCAAAAGGAAGGCTGGTTTATACCAGCTAAGCATCTAGTTCAGTTTTTTGCTCCAGATTTTTTTGGCAATCCAGCAACCTTGAATTACTGGGGAGTTTGGAATTATGGTGAATTTATTGGGTATGTAGGAATAGCCGGCTTTGTATTTGCCCTTCTTGCAATTATATACAGGAGAGATAGGAAGACATTCTTCTATATTGGATTATTAATCGGATCTATATTATTTGCTACAAATAATGTTATTGCTCAGTTACCTTTTAGGATGGGTTTGCCACTAATTGGAACTAGTCAGCCGACCAGATTATTGGCCATAGTAGATTTTTCATTAGCGGTGCTAGCTGCACTTGGACTAGATTATTTTTTACGTAGACAGCTAAATATAAAAAAGATAAGCACAGTATTAGTATTGTTTTTGAGCTTATTTATTGCATTATGGATATATACTGATACAGGTAGTGTAGAGCTTGCAGTAGCAAAACGTAATTTAATTTTACCAACAGGACTATTTATTATTACTGTTATCTTATTACTTAGTGCAATAGCTAGTAGAAATAAAAAGATTTTTTTGTTTACTGTTTACTGTTTACTGTTTACTGTAGTCTTTGACCTATTTCGGTTTGGCTGGAAATTCACTCCTTTTGTAGCTAGTGACTATCTCTTTCCTTCTACCAAAACCATTGAGTTTTTGCAGGAGCAAGAGGGGGTGTTTAGAATTATGGCGGCTGATAGGCGAATCTTGCCATCGAACTTTTCAACTTTCTATAGATTACAGGATGTTGGAGGATACGACCCACTATATCTTAAGAATTATGGAGAATTGGTGAGTGCCTGGGAGAAGAATAAACCAGACGCTTCCTTATTAGAGTTTAATCGCATATTATCACCTCAAAACTATGAGAGTAAGTTAGCGGATTTATTGAATGTGAAGTACATTCTTAGTTTAGATGAGTTAAGTTCATCAAAGCTAGTAGAAGTCTTTTCTGAAGGGCAAACCAAGGTGTATGAAAATATAGAAGTTTATCCACGGGTCTTTTTGGTATCCTCAGTTTTAAAAGTCAATAGTAAACAAGAGGCTATTAATAAAATATTTGAAGAGGGTCTGGATCTAGGTACTCAAGCAGTTGTATATGAAGATCTTAAGCTGGCTAATACGCCCTTAGTCAGATCTGAGAACGTAAAGCTACTTAGCTATAGCCCTAATTCAGTTGTGGCGGAGACTGTGACTGAAGAGGAGCACTTATTGGTATTGAGCGATGTATATTACCCTGAATGGAGTGTTTTTGTCGATGGAGTTTCAAAGGATATCATTGAAGTAGATTATGCTTTGCGCGGTGTGGTTGTACCTTCTGGAAAGCATAAAGTTGAATTTAAGATTAGAATATAATAAAGAATGGCTAAATTAAAATCACTGGTCTCGATTGTTATTCCAAACTACAATGGTGAAGAATTACTTAAGCAGAATTTGCCGAAGATTGCTCAAGCAGCATTAGCATATGACAGTACTATTGAAATAATAGTAGTTGATGATGCTTCCATAGATAACTCTGTTACCCAAATTGAGAGCCAGCGTTCAAAAGTTAAAAACATAAAGCTAGTTAGGCACGAGAAAAATAGAGGATTTTCTGTTGCAGTAAATACTGGTGTTGCAAATGCTAGAGGAGATATTGTTGTTTTACTTAATTCAGACGTTAGCCCGGAGTTTAATTTTCTAGAGCCACTAATATCCCATTTTACTGATGAGAAAATTTTTGCGGTTGGATGCCTAGACAAGAGCATCGAAGGAAATAAAACCATAGAGAGAGGTCGAGGTATTGGTTGGTGGGAAAGGGGGATGGTTGTGCATAAAAGAGGAGAAGTGAACAAGGCAGATACATTCTGGGTATCTGGTGGTTCAGGCGCGTTTCGTAAATATATCTGGGATAAGCTTGGAGGAATGGATGAGCTATATAAGCCATTCTACTGGGAAGATATTGATCTTTCTTACAGGGCTCGTAAAGCTGGGTATAAATTATTGTTTGAATCAAAGAGCGTGGTTACTCATGCTCACTCTGATGGAACAATTAAATCTAATTTCAGCGATGAAGAAATTAAATCAATAGCTTATAGAAATCAGCTATTGTTTGTCTGGAAAAATATAACAGATCTGCAACTTACAATTAGTCACATAGTTTGGCTTCCCTATCACTTTTTAGCAACCATCGCGAGAGGCGATTTTGCATTTAGTTATGGCTTTGTACTGGCGCTATTTAGATTGGGAATTGTTAGTAGACAGAGAAGTAATTATGTATATAATGATAAAAAAATTCTTAACAAAACATAGCTATTTACTCGGAGTTATAGTTCTTTCTATGCTGCCACTTTTAAGCTTGTTTATAACAGATAAGCTTGTCCATACCCATGATGGTCTGGTGCATTTGCCACGCATGGCTGCTTACTATAAAGCTCTCTTAGATGGACAAATACCACCACGTTTTGCAGGGGATCTTAATTATGGATATGGTATGCCGCTATTTATTTTCATTTATCAATTTCCATATATAGTTTCATCACTATTGATAGCGCTCGGGAGTTCGTTGGTTGGAGCTTTTAAGGTAACCTTATCTTTGAGCTATATTTTTTCGGGTATATTCATGTGGTTATTTGCTAGGGAGTTTTTTAAGAGTGACAAGAAAGCTCTATTGGTAACCGTTTTTTATCAGTTTAATACTTTTCGATTCGTTGAGCTTCTGGTTAGAGGAAGTTTTGGAGAAGTATATACGTATACTTTTTTACCGTTAGTTTTATATGGCTTAGTTAGATTATTTAAAAAAATTAACTTTACCAATATTGTCTTAACCTCAGTAGCAGTAGCGCTCCTGATAATCTCGCATAACTCGGTCAGTTTGTTGTTTTTTGGTGTTGCAGTATTGTTCTTAATCTTATTTGGCAAAAATAAGAGAAATATTACTTGGGGAGCTGCTTCACTTTTGCTTGGAATGGGTCTATCTGCGTACTACTGGGTGTCTGCGATGGCAGAGCATAAATATACGTATGGAGATCTATTTATGCAGAGTATATATCTGGAGCATTTCCCTCCATTTTTACAACTTCTTGTACCGAATCTTACAAATATACAGTTTCTCCAGACAGGGGGAATTGTAACCCAGCTGGGTTTAATGCAGTTGGTTGTGTTGTTTGTTGCGTTTGGGGTAGCTTACTCAGCATTAAAGAAAGGTAAGAAGCTTAGTAGAGTCATAGTCTTTGGATTTCTAATTGTATTTGGAGCACTATTTTTTATGCAGCCAGTGTCAAAGCCATTGTGGGAACGAATAAGCCTACTTCGCCAATTTCAGTTTCCTTGGCGTTTTCTTTCGCTAATGACTTTTGCTATTGCAATGATGGCGCCGGTTTTATTGAAATTTAGTGTTGTCAAAAATAAAGCTGTATACACTAGTATAATTTTATTGACTATTGTTACATCTGTCTATTACTGGTTGCCTAGCTTGGGTCTAGATACCATCAAGGAGGAGGGCTATTGGAATTTTCCTAAGACTACAACCTACTGGGGTGAAACAGATGTAATATGGTCTGAGGGACCGGCAAGTTCTTACCCAGCTTCTCCGGTTGAGATAGTAGCGGGAGATGCTAGTGTCTCAAACTATGTTAAGAAATCTAATGTGCATACATATGTTGTTGAAGTCTCTCAGGAGAGTATGTTAGTTGATCATACGCAGTATTTTCCTGGTTGGAGGGTGCTAGTAGATGGAAAAAAAAGAGATATAGAATTTCAAGATTTTAGCTGGAAGGGACAAATCACTTATAGTGTTCCCGAGGGTAAGCATAAAGTTGAAGTTAGATTTGGAGAGAGTAAGGTGAGGTATATAGCAGATATGATTACGGTCTTAAGTTTTGTTGTAATTATTATTGTTGGGATTTTTAGAAAGAAGGTTTTTAAATGGTTCGCAAAGAAATAATCTTAGCTCTATTCCTATTTGGGGGGTTAGCTGCAATATTTTTCTATAAACTTATAGCATTAGGTCTCGTGCCTTTTCCTGGAGATCTATTAATAGCTGAGTATAATCCCTGGAGAAGGTATAGTTTCTTAGGATATGTTCCAGGATCATTTCCGACAAAGTTCCAGTACTTTGATACCCTAAAACAGCTATATCCCTGGAAGACATTTGTAGTTGACCAGTTGAAGCAAGGAGCAATTCCTCTCTGGAATCCCCATAATTTTTCTGGACAGCCACTGCTAGCTAATTTTCAATCGGCAGTTTTCTATCCTCTTAACATCTTTTACTTTATTTTTCCGCAGCTTTCTGCCTGGAGCTTGTTAGTTATGCTACAGCCCTTATTAGCTAACTGGTTTATGTATCTATATGCTAGAAAAGTAGGTTTAAAGGTTACAGGAGCAGTGTTAGCGAGTTTATCCTTTGCTTACTCTCAGTTTGCGATCGTGTGGCTTGAATACAACACTATTATTCAGGTTATGTTATGGTTGCCGCTTCTGCTTTTAGCAGTTGAGCATTTGCTGCAGAAAATGACAATCAGATGGATGTTCTTATTTGTGCTAGGTATAATATCTGCGCTTTTTGCGGGCCATATCCAGGTTTTAGGCTACGTATTGAGTTTTGTACTCATATACTCAATATATCGTGCAAAGTTACTGCATAAAATAAGAAGATTTTGGTTTATAGCGTGGTTTATCGTCCTTTCAGTAGGCATTGGAGCAGTTCAGCTTTTGCCGGGTATTGAGTTAATAGGACTGTCTGCAAGGAGTATACTTGAATACAATTTTCTAGTAGACAAGATACTGGTTCAGCCCTATCAGCTTTTAATGCTATTTATTCCAGATATTTACGGAAACCCGGCTACAGCAAATTATGTTATTTCTGATACATACATCGGTAAAGCCTTGTCCATAGGTTTTGTGGCAATATTGTTTGTATTAGTTTCATTTAGTCAGATTAGAAAATCTCACTTAGTAAGGCTTTATGCAGTAGTAGCGCTGGTGATAGGAATTATGCTTACTGCTAATCCTTTATCTAGAATTATTTATATGCTTCCACTACCTCTTATTTCGAGTAGCAGTCCAACTTTGATGGGTTTCATATTAGCATTTAGTTTAAGTATCTTGGCAGGTATGGGTTTAGATCACTGGCAAAAGAAACATTATAGATATGTAGTCCCAGCGATACTTATAGTAGGAGTGGCTTGGTTATTGTACTTCTCTGATGTGCTACCCATAAACAGGAGTAGTGTAATTTTGACCAGTTTGTTGTTAGTAGCAAGTTTGCCACTTCTATATATTTCAACACTAAAAGGAAAGATAGCTTATCTAGGAATATACGCACTTATATTTCTGCAATTTTCTGAGCGCTGGTACTCATTTCGTAAATTTAATTCGTTTGTACCCAAGGAAGTGGTTTATCCGGATACAGAAATTGTAGATTTTCTTAAAGTAAATGCTGGTATAGATAGGGTTTGGGGATATGGTTCTGCAGCTATTGATGCCAATTTTGCAACACAGCTTAAGCTTTATTCACCCGAAGGATACGATCCGCTTTATCCACAAAGATATGGGGAGTTTATAGCGTTAACAAAGCAAGGAAAACTACAGCAAAAATTTGATCGCACCAACCGTACAGATGCAGTTATTGCCACAGCTTATAGTCTAGAGGATTTAAAAGAAAATGAATATCGTTTAAAAGTTCTTGATGTTCTGGGGGTTAAATATATCTTAGATAGAATAGATAACCCAAGTTATGTTAGTGAGTTTCCAAGTTACCGTCTTGAGCAGGTATATGATATTGACGGTTGGAAGATATTTGTTAACAAAATGGCGGTTCCCAGATTGCAGTTAGTCTTTGATTATCTAGTTTTTAATTCTGCGACAGAGTTTGAGCAGCTCTTTTTTAGTGAAGACTATAGTCCACGAGAGACGGTGCTACTGGAGCAAGATCTTGATCTGGATTTTAGCTGTGAGGATAAGCAGTATAATCTAGAATTACTTGATTATCTGGCAAATGAAGTTGCGGTGCAGCTAGATACAAATTGTGAGGCAATACTTGTGTTATCAGATAATTATTACCCAGGTTGGAATGCATACATAGATGGAGAGAAAACTAAGATTTATAGAGCAAACTATACATTTCGGGCAGTTGTTGTACCAGGTGGCAGCCATGAGATATATTTCAAGTACGAGCCGGATAGTTTTAGGTATGGTGTGATAATCAGTATAGCTAGTGTACTGATCATGGGTGTAACCATTATAATGATAAAAAGACGTGAAAAATAAAGTTACACTTTTAGTATTGGGGATAATATTGTTGCTGGGGATTGGTTTGAGAGTTTATAGAGTAACCGATGTTCCACCAGGAGTAAATCGTGACGAAGCTTCGATAGGGTACAACGCGTATTCCTTGCTTCAGACAGGTAAAGATGAATATGGAGAGTTGTTACCTTTATCATTCCAATCATTTGGTGATTGGAAGCTTCCTTTATATATCTACCTAACTATTTTGCCTGTAAAAATGTTAGGTATGAATGAGCTGTCAGTCAGATTAGTATCTATACTTGCAGGAAGTACGTCAATAATATTGACCTGCTTGTTGGTAAAAAAGTTATTTAATAGAAAAAATTTAGCTTTGCTCTCTGCCTTACTTTTGGCAATATCTCCTTGGCATCTGCACTTGTCTAGAGTAGAGTCAGAATCTAACTTGGCTGTTATGTTAGTTACTTTGGCGGTCTATTTTTTCTTTAAGGCACTGGGAGGCCAGCGCAAACTTCTTATCTTATCTGGGTTAGGTTTTGCTCTTACATATTATAGCTATCATGGAAACCATCTCTTTACTAGTTTATTAGTGCTTACTATTTTGGGCTTATTTTACAAAAGCATTCCTCGTACAAAAGTGTCTGTTGTTGCAGGGCTATTGTTTTTAGGGGCGGCGGGTTTTATTTTTAGTAAAACCTTATTTTCAGCTAATACTACCAAGCTTTCCGGAATAAGTATATTTGGTGATCCCACAGTTGTTCATAGTCAAATAGAACAACCAAGAGTGCTGAATCATGATTCATCTTCTCTTACAGCAAAAATTGCTCACAACCGTTTAGTTTTTGCTCTTGAGCGTTTTGGACAGAATTATTTAAATTCTTTTTCTCCTAGTTTTTTGTTTATTAACGGTGGATCTAATATGGCTCATAACATTCCAAATTTCGGAAATATGTATATTATAGAAGCTCCATTTTTATTATTAGGAGTTGTTTACTTAATAGGACGAGTTGCCAAGCAAGGAAAAAATAGAAAAAGATATGGGCTGGTTCTATTATGGCTACTAATTGCTCCTATAGCAGCAAGCATAACTAAGGACGCTCCCCACACTAATCGTATGTTTGCTGTTTTTCCTGTAATGCCAATTATTACAGCTATGGGAATACTATATTTAATGGATACATTAAATAATAACATTCAGTTACGTAAAGTAATACTCTTAACTCTAGTGGTGGGGTACAGCTTGAATATAATGCTATATTTTGAACGCTACTATGTTCATTTTCCTCAATCTACAGGGATAGAGTGGGGATATGCGCATCATCAACTTGTTGATCTATTAGATAATGATGAGTATATGGATAAGCAGGTTATCATGTCTCAACCGGAAGCCTCGCCATATATATTTTTAGATTTTTACTCAGAATATGATCCAGATTTGTACCAGAAAAAGGTAAATCGGTACGAGCCTACGGATGATGCATTTGTACACGTTAAGAGTTTTGGTAGATATGAGTTTCGTGAGATAAACTGGGCGGAAGATCTTGCAAGAAAGAACACTATATTAGTGGATATTCCAGCTAACGTGCCTGATTCAGTGGATGTGACTTCTTCAGTACTTCTTCCAAATAGTAGCTTAGGATTTGAAGTTGTTGTAACAGAATGAGAAGCAAACTTATCATTGGAGTATTTGCTATTGTGTTTTCACTGACAATGCTTCGAAGTGGCTGGTACTTAGAAAATGGTTATAGATTAATAGGAGTGAATGCGAGTGATGGTATCTGGAATTTAGCTCTTATTTCAGAACTTATGAATAGTTTTCCACCTGAGCACCCGGGTTTTGCTGGAGAACTGCTTAAGGGTTATCATTTCTTTTACCATATACTCTTGGCTGGAATAGCTAAGGTGACAAGTATTCCAACAACTAGTCTCTATTTTCACATATTTCCACTTATTATTTCGTATCTCTGGGGGTATGGTGTTTATAGGGTTGTAGTTAAGCTATATAAGAATAAAAAAGCTGGATTATGGTCAGCTTTCTTTTCTTTATTTGGCGGGAGTTTTGCATTCTTATTACCATTGGTCTGGAAGCAGGATTTGAGCATAAATAGTGGTTTTGGAATATGTCAGCCTCTGGGATGTTCACTAGTAAACCCCGCCTTTGCAAGTTCTATAGTTTTGGTTATCTGGTCATATTATTTCTTGATTGAGTACCTACGGACTAATAAAAAGAAATGGGCGATTTGGCTAATAGTAGCTACTGGTATAAGCGTTGGCTTTAAGGTTTATGCAGGCATGATATTAATGGGAGCCTTGGCTGTTGCAGCTGTCTGGAGGGCTTGGTCACAGCGCAAGTTTGATTTGCTGATAATATTTGGTTTAGCATTGCTTATGGCTATGGCGGTATTCTTCCCTTTTAATGCTAATTATGGATTTCTTCTTTTTCAACCTTTGTGGCCACCACATATCACAATGCAGGGACCGCTAGGATTTACTAGGTGGAGAGTTTTGTGGGAGTTAGCCGAATATACGCATAACTGGTGGGGGATTATTAAATTGGAGATCTGGGCGAACGGGGTATTTTTCTTGGGAAACATGGGCACTAGGCTGCTGGCAATATTTGCACTAGGAACATTTATTAAGAGAGGTATTTTAAAAGTAGATGCGATTTTTTATCTGGCAATGTTGGGTGTTTCGTATTTAATTCCAATGTTTTTTCTCCAACCAGCAGGTGGAGTATTTAATATGGTACAGATGTATTGGTATTTCTTGTTCTTAGTATCTATTTTAGTCGGTCCAGGAATAGTTAGTCTAATGAGTAAGGTTAATAACAGATTTTATAGAATATTAATTTATTTACTAATTGTTATTATCACTTTACCTTCCAGCGTAACTGATTTGCAGATTTTACTTACTGACAAGGGTAGAGTTATAGATAATAGCCAATTGGAAGTTCTGGAGTTTTTTCGTGAGCATGGAGAATATAACCAGACCGTGCTTCAGTTGCCAGAGCTGCGGCAGAAATATACAAAAGAAGAATTATATGGATGGTTCACATCAAGATCTAGTGCTATTATTCCTTCTCTTGGGGGAAAGAGAGTATATGCAGTAAATGAGGGTGTAACATTTCCAGATCTTGATATAAATAAGAGGTTGGCACTAATTATGCGGTTTTTGTTACCAGAAAAAGTATGTAATAAGACAAATTGGGATAAATTAGTATGTCAGGATGCTTTAAACGATGCTTATAATATGCTACAATCGGAGGATATACACTTTATTTATTCAAAAGAGGATAGGTTTTGGCTAGACTATTGGGATAAAATAAACGTTGTCTATAAAGGTGAGGGGGGGAGTATATATGGTATCTAATCACGAAATTACACTAGATGATTTACAGGACATTTGGCAGCAACCAGGGCCTGATTATTATCAGCGAGGAGTTAAGGAGAATATATTACAAAAGATTTGGCATTACGGTAAGCTGAGAGCTATTTTATCTTTGATAAATAAATCCGATGTTAATCCTAGTGCTATATTAGACGTGGGTTGTGCTAGTGGTTGGTTTTTATCACAAATGGCTGTAAAGTATCCAAAGGCTAGTTGCACTGGAATTGATGTATATAAAGATGGAGTTGAATATGGTAAGAAAAAATATAAAAAACTAAACCTAACTGTGAGTGATGCGCATAAGATGCCCTTTGAGAAGGATTCGTTCGATACTGTTGTTTGCGCAGAGGTGCTTGAGCACGTGGTTAACCCACGAGAGGTGCTAAAAGAAATAAGAAGAGTATTAAAAAAAGAAGGTGTAGCTGTTATTGAAATGGACACTGGTAACTTACTCTTTAAGCTAGTTTGGCACTGGTGGACTAATCTAAGACATGGAGTATGGGAGAATGCCCATATTCAAGAATTTAATACAGAGATATTAAAGAACATGATTGAAGGTGAAGGGTTCAATATTGTGGAGCAAAAGTTTTTTAACTATACTATGGCGGTAGCATTTTTAGTTCAAAAGACATAATTTGAAGATTAAAATACAGAGTGTCTTTGTGCTTATTTTACTGTCGGTACTATCGGTTTTCCTGTTTCGGAATTATTTCTTTAAGGGTCAGGTTCCCTTTCCATCAAATCTTTTGGTTGCATATCATTCTCCTTGGGCCGATTATGAGTGGGAGGGATATCCAAATGGACCTCCTAATAAACCGATTGGCTTTGATAACCTAAAACTTTTCTATCCGTTTCGTAAATTTACGACAGAACAGCTGGCGCAGGGCCACATTCCGCTCTGGAACCCGTATGTATTTTCTGGCAATATACATTTAGCTACTTATCAGTCGGCCGTTTTATATCCTCTAAATGTTTTGTACTTTGTGTTACCTCAGATAGACGCTTGGTCGCTTTTGATTATTGCGCAGTCCATCATCGCAGGTATCTTTACATATCTTTTCTTAAAGAAATTATCGCTGTCATTTAAATCCAGTCTTTTTGGGGCAGTGTTATTTGCATATTCAGGTTGGATGACTGTATGGAGTCAGGAATCACTTGTAATTGAGCACACGGCGCTTTGGTTGCCGATGATCTTATATTCTATTGAAAGACTATTTAGTAAATACTCATATGCTAATTGGCTGCTTCTCGTGTTGGGGCTATCATTATCCATACTGGCGGGATTTCTACAGATGAGTATTTATAGTTTTACTATAGCAGGGTTGTGGATTTTGTATAGATGGAAAAATAAAGACCGTCGACAGCTAAAACAGCTATACCCATTTATCTTTGGTCTGCTGGTAGCGATTTTGCTGGTGGGTATTCATCTTGTTCCAGCTATTGAGGCATTTTTTGGTTCTCCTCGAGGACAGGTGGATGCAAAATTCTTATTTGATGATTACTTAGCGAAGCCGTGGCATCTACTTACATTTTTAATTCCAGACTTCTGGGGTAACCCCGGAGCATACAATTATTTTGGAAAGGGTTTTTACCATGAAAGTGTGATCTATTTTGGGATACCTGGATTTATGCTTGCCCTATATGCTTTGTTTAGTGAAAGTGTATCTTTAAAGATCAATAAGATGGCTTTTTTTAAGTGGGTAGGTATAACTGCTTTGTTGCTTGGGTTTTCACCAGTAGGATGGCTTCTATACTATTCAAGATTGCCAATATTATCTGTGATTATGCCTTCGCGTATATTTATTATTGCTGTCTTTTCTCTGTCTGTGTTGTCAGCCTATGGGATGGAAAAGTTTTTGAGCGAAAAATGGAATAAGAAAGTGTGGCTAGGAATTATCATGGTTTTTGCATCTATATTTGCTATTTCCTGGGGGGTTATTGGATTGGCAAAAATGGCAAATATATCTGACTATGTCTATAAATGGTACTTTCCGTATTTAAAAGCTATTAATGATCCCTTTGGAAATTTTGCAACAGTTTCATATAGGAATACAATATTGTCTTCACTGCTTTTTGGTGTGACAGTTATTGGGATATTTATGGGAGGGATTAAGAAATATTCAATAAGTAAATTATCTTATTATGTGCTAATTGTAATTTCTCTAGTATCATCTTTCTATTTTGCAAATAAGTATCTCTATTTTTCTGAGCGTAAATTTGTGTTTCCACAGGTTCCTGTTCTTACTAAGCTGCAAGAGATAGCAGGATTAAATAGAGTCTGGGGATATGGAAACGGATATATTGAGAAAAATATGCTTATGTATTATGGTCTTTATTCACCCGAAGGTTACGATGCCTTATTTCCTCAAGAATATGGGGAATTACTATTCTCTCAGGAAGTACAAGGTTCAATCACTAAGCAAATTCTTCGAACTGACGCTAATATTAGACAGGCATCTGAACATGAAGCAGTTCTAGGTAATCCGTATCGGACTAAGCTTCTATCTCTCTTGGGAGTTAAATATATTCTAGAAGCAAAAGAGGGAGAAGGTAAGGACTGGAATACAACTGAAGAACGTTTCCCAGCTGAGAGTTTTAAACTAGAATGGGAGGATGACAAGTATCGCATCTATCAAAACCTAGACTCACTACCTCGTTCATTTTTGGTTAATGACTATGTAGTACTAAAAGATAAACAAGAGATAGCAGACACGTTGTTTAGTGAAACCTTTGATCTATCCAAAACGGTAATTGTTGAAGAAGAGCTATCCTTTGACCGATCTCAAAACTGTGCTGTGGGCACATCAAAAATAACATCATATACCCCTAATAGGGTAGAGATAGAAACAGATTCAAGGTGCCCAGCTATCCTGTTCTTATCTGATAACTACTATCCTGGTTGGAATGCATACATAGACGAAGAGAAAACTAAGATTTATAGGAGTGATTATAGTTTTAGAGCAGTAACAGTTCCTGAAGGAATACATAAAGTACAGTTTAAGTATGAGCCACTGTCGTTTAAATTGGGTATCTTGCTAACTTCGCTTGGATTTATTTCTTTATTAGTTATAATTAGAAGGTGAAAGTATCTATTATTGTTCCTGTATACAATGAAGAAAAGACGATTTGTAAGGTTCTGTCGAGATTGCAAAAGTTAGGTAAACAAGACTTTAGTTATGAGATTATTGTAGTTGACGATGGATCTACTGATACTAGTGTATTGGAAATCAAAAAATCTAAATTACAAATTCCAAAGCTTAAAGTAGTATCTCATAGAAAAAATAAGGGGAAGGGGATGGCGGTGCGAACAGGTATTAAGCATGCAACGGGTGATTATGTAGTTATTCAGGATGCTGATCTGGAATACGATCCGCAAGATATACCTAGACTAGTTAAAGTCCTAGGCGTGGCTGGGGTTGATGTTGTATATGGCACAAGGTTGGATCGCTTGCCAAACTTGCGACGTGATGAGCGTGTTCCGCTTTTTCTATTACATTTTTTTGGTAACCGATTTCTAAGTTTAGTTACCAGTATACTTTATGGTCAGTGGATAACTGATATGGAAACCTGCTATAAGTTGTTTCCACGTAAGGCTCTTACAAATATTAGGCTTGAGGCGAAGGGGTTTGAGTTTGAGCCAGAGATAACGGCAAAGTTATTAAAAAAAGGTTTTCATATTTATGAAATACCTATTAAGACAAATCCACGAGGATATGACGATGGAAAGAAGCTTGATACTATTCGTGATGGAGTTCGCGCATTGTGGACGTTGATAAAATATCGAATATATGACTAACATTATTAGAAAGTTGCGAAGGAATTGGTATTTGATATCTATTTTGTTGATTTTATTACTGGCGTTCTTCTTGCGATTTTATAATTTTGAGAGCCGTTGGGTGTTGGCTCAAGATCAATCTCATAATGCATTAGTAGCTCGGTACGCTTTGCAGACTGGACAGATTCCTCTTGTTGGTCCTTTTTCATCAGCTGGACCATTTCAGACTGGCGGTGAGTGGTATTGGTTGGTTATGATTTCGACAGCCATATATCCTTTTTCTGTGATTACTCCCTGGATTATGTCAGTTGTATTAAGTCTGGTGTTTGTTTTGTTAATACTACATGTGGGTCGTGAGCTAATAGATAGAAAATTTGGTTTGATACTTGGGATATTAGCTGCAGTTTCGACGACACAGCTTGAACAGCCAGCCAATTTAACAAACCAGTCTCCACAAGCATTTTTTAGCCTTATTGTGTTATGGATGAGTATTAAATATATTAGGAATAAGAGGAGTAAATATTTGTTTGTGCTTGGTTTATGCGCCAGCTTAGCTGCTACAGTACATTTACAAGGGGCAGCATTATTTGCAATACCGATCGTAACATTTCTTGTTGTGGGTTTGCCGAGTTTACGGTCTTTACTCTATTTGGCGATTGGTTCATTTATTCCCTTAGTGCCTCTACTGATATTTGATTTGCAGAATGATTTTGTAAACAGCAAAGGTATATCAAGTTACTATTTAGTTGAGCAGTATAGAATATCATATGAGATGTTGGGAAGAAGGTGGTTGACCTATGTTTTGCAATTCTGGCCAGAACAGTGGTCTTACATTATAGGCGGTTTCTTAGCGTTTGGTTATATTGTTCCAGGACTGATAGTATTGGCAACTATATATAAAGCTGTTACGAAAAAGCTCAGTAAAGAATGGCTAGTAATGATTATATCAACGGGTGTAATGATAGTAGCTCTGCGTTATGTTCGTACACCAATATTTACAAGTTATATTATGTTTCTTAATCCGTTTGTGATTATCCTAACAGGATGGATTGTGTATTTAACATATAAGATTAAACCCTATTTAGCTGTTATTTTATTAATACTGATTGTTATTGGGAGTCTGTGGAATAGTAAGGCAGCATTGCAGGGTGGGCTAACTCATTCATATTATGAGTCTAAATATTGGGAGAAGGTGCTGGAAGAGAAATATCCAGGTCAAAAGTTTGCTATACACGATTATAAGTTTGATACTGATGGTCGCGCATCCTCTTTTGCATTAGTTCTTTTTGTAGATGGATTAGTTTCTGATGATGGGGTCAAAATTGGTGTAGCCAAGGGAGAGAATAAGTTGGGTATTGTTATCAATAAGAGTTTCGGGTATGTAATTGTAGATATTAATGAGGTTAAAGTAGAAGGAGATGACTGGGGATTTATTAATCCTAGTCGTCATTATGATGCATCACAGAATTGGTATCAAAATAAATCCGACTGATGATATGGGTGCGATAATATTATTTGCATTGGTTACCCCAGTTTTGATGACATATGGCTTGAGTACGGGAAATACTCCTTATTGGTTGTTTGGGCTTATTTTTCTTCTTTTGGGAATAAACCTGTTTTTACGTAAAGATAAACATAGAATAATACTTACCTGGAGTGTGATTTTAATAACAGTCGGGTCAGTCTTTTTTTCATCTGTAATAGTTCGGTCTCAGGTTGCTCCAGTGCATGGTGTGCACGATATAATTTTGCAGCTTGAGGCGGCTACAAGGTATCTTACTAAAGGAGTAAATCCTTATGTAGCAGATTATTTTGGTACAGCACTTGAAGAGTGGTACTACTCGGATACAGCTATCAATCCAGCGTTATACCATTTCGTGATGCCACCTTTTTATCTACTGTCGTTTATCCCTTTCTACTTCTTTGGTGCTCACTTTTTTAGTATTGTTGATGGTAGATTGCCGCTATTTTTTGCGTTTGTTGGAATTTTGTGGATATTGAATAAGATTGTTCCTAAAGAAGATAGAGCTCTTGCTTTGGGATTATTTGCATTTAATCCTGCAACCTTAAGCTTTTTTCTGGAAGGTAGGAGTGATATTCAGATGTTTTGGTGGTTGCTCCTCTCTTTGTATGTTCTGGGTCGTAAGCAATTTGTTTGGTCCGGGATATTAATGGGGTTGGCTTTTGCTACTAAGCAGTCTGCTTGGCCTATATTTCCTCTTTATGTTGCATATCTGTATTTCTCTACAACAAAATCTTCACTGATTAAGGGAGTTTTTTCGTTTACCGTTGCCTTTGGTTTAGTAACATTACCGTTTTTACTGTGGGATGCGCGAGCATTTTTTGATTCAACAATACTTTATTTAAATGGATCGCTGCCAACTAGTTATCCTATATCTGGTTACGGAATAGGAATGATGCTTAATCAGTTTGGATTAATAAAAGATCTACAGGGGTACTTTCCATTCTGGATATACCAGTTGATATTTGGGCTACCCGTGTTAGTTTACTTGATCAATTATTTACGGAAAAAACCTACGGTGCGCAATTTATTATTCTCCTATGGCATATTTCTCTTTGTTTTTTGGTATATGTCTCGATACTTTAATAATAGTCATGTAGGATTTTTAACATCTGTCTTTGTGGTGTCATATTTCTGGCCACAGGGTGGGGGGTCAAAAAAACAATGAAGAACTGGATATTATTAGGATTAATAATCGTTCTGGCTTTGACTTTGCGTGTGGTGAATTTGGGAGAAATACCTTCGTTTCATTCTGACGAAGTTGATTTTACCTACAATGCTTATTCTCTTCTGCTAACCGGTAGAGATCAATCGGGTAAACTACTACCTCTAGCTACAACTTCAGTGGGTGATTTTAGGCCAGCGGCATACACCTATTTTGCAATATTACCTGTTAAATTGTTGGGTGCGACCGAGTTTGCTGGTAGGTTGCCATCAGCAATCTTAGGATCTCTATCTGTACTAGTTCTGTATTTATTGTCAAAAAGATTACTCAAGAGTCGAAGAGTTGGTTTTATTTCGTGTGTGCTATTGGGGTTTTCGTTTTGGCATATTAATCTTTCGAGGGAGGCAAGTGAAAAAGTTATGGCTATGTTTTTTGTTTTAGCTGGCTTGTTGTTTATGTATCGCTATGTAATCAAGACGAAATTAACAAATTTATTTCTTGCTTTTATTTTCTTGATGCTATCAATTCACTCGTACTATTCACCTCGTCCTTTTCTTCTTTTATTATTACCGGTTGTGTATTTACTTTATCAGAAAGTTTTAAAGGGAAAGCAAAAAATAGTATTAGCAACAGCAATGGGGCTATTTATGTTAGCTATTTTATATTTTACGTTTTTCTTTGGGCAGAGTAGCGAGAGAATAGGCCAGCTAAATATATTTAACCATCCATACACAGTTGCTTTATTGGGAGAGCAGATCCGTGAAGAAGGTAATACAGCTAATGTCTATGCAACTCGTTTTTATCATAATAAACTTGTAAACTTTGGATTCACTATTGGCCAGAACTATCTGGATTATTTTTCACCTAGATATTTGTTTCTTCAAGGAGGTTTTCCAAATAGAGTTAAAATTCCAGCAGTAGGATTGCTTAATTTAGCTGAGTTGCCACTTCTTGTATACGGAATATTTGCTCTAGCTCAGAGGTATTTTAAGTATAAAAATAAGGAAATATTGTTGGTATTTTTCTGGCTTGTGTTGGCTCCACTTTCGCCAGCTTTGACTTTTGATGAAATACCAAATGTGTACCGGACGCTGTTAATGTTGCCTCCTTTATTAATAATAATTGCTGCTGGGGTTAGTGAGTTAATACAGATGTTGGTTTCAGTTAGATGTGGGAAAGTCATTATTACTGTGGTAGCAATATTCTATTGCTGGAATTTATTATTCTTTATTCATCAATACCATACACATTTTGAGATACATCAGTCACAGTATCGTAATTATGCACAAAAGGAGTTGGGGTTATTCTTAAAAGAAATAGAAGGTGAATATGAAACCATATACATTAGTAAGGGATACAGTGGTGCAGATCAAGTAATTCGTTATTATTTTGGATATAGTCCAGAACAGTATCAAGCAGAAGGCTCACCAAGGGATGAAGACTATGAGGGCTTTGGAAAAATTGTCTATGTGCCTATGCCGTGTGCTTATCCAGAGCTTATTGGAAAAAAGATACCTCAGATAGGAAAAAACTATTTATATGTTAATCGGGCTGATTGTCAACGTGAGTACGAGCAGTATCGAATATCAACAATTACATGGAGAGACAACTCACCTGCATATAGGGTAATTTCACCAGGCGTGCTATCTGAACATCCTGCTCTTGATGAGACCCAGTTGATGGAGGACGTAAAGAAGGAAGCAGAATAATGTATCTAGTACGTATTTGATTCCTTTCCAGCCACCGATGGATGAAGCCTCCTTAAAATAACGAACAGGAACAGGAGTTTCTCCTACTTTGAATCCATATGAAACCGCAGAAAAGATAAATTGTTGGTCAAATACGAAATTGTTTGAAAATCGCTGAAAAGGTATTACCTCTAAGGCTTTAGAAGAATAAGCTCGAAAACCGCTTAAGTGCTCTGAAAGATTCGTACCAAGGATTATATTAGCGATAGTTGTTAATATGCGATTTCCAAGGTATTTGATTGGTGGCATGCCTCCGGCGAGCGTCTCTTGACGTGTTCTGATTCTCGATCCTAGCATAACGTCGTATTCACCTTTAAGAATAGGTTCTACAAGTGCTGGTATTTTAGTTCCATCGTATTGGTAATCTGGGTGGAGCATGATTATTATGTCTGCATTGCTTTTTTGAGCTTCCCAATAGCAAGTTTTTTGATTTCCTCCGTAGCCTACATTCTGCTTATGTACAAATGTTTTAATTCCTAGTTTTTTAGCTTCAATTGCTGTTCTATCTCCCGAGGCATCATCGACTAATATTATTTCGGAAATAAGATTTTTTGGTAAATCTTTAAATGTTTTTTCTAGAGTTTTCTCCGCGTAATATGCTGGCATTACAACAACGATTTTGGGATTTGAGTCAGGCATAGTAATATCTATTATATCCTATTTCCTATCTTACTTGATTATGAGTGACTTAATACGTATCATGTCTTAATAATATGAGATTATTATACCTCTTCATCTAAGATGAAATACTATATTAATTATATAATTAAAAATCTGCACTATATATTCTTGCTTGGCTATACAGCTGCGGGGGTACTGGTTTCTCTGTTTAGATATTGGCAGTTTGAGACATTTTATTATGATTTTGGAATATATGATCAAGCCATCTGGAGAGTGTCTCGATTTCAGCCGCCTATAATCGACCATTTCGTTCGTACAGGTCAATGGATTTTTGCTGACCATTTTACTCCCAGTCTCTTTTTGCTTTCATCCTTGTATTGGATTACATCAAGAGCAGAAATTCAACTCATTGCTCAAGTTGTTGCTGTTAGTTTAAGTGGGTGGGTTTTATATAAGATTGGTATTAGTGTTTTGAAAGACCGGTTTATATCTTTTGCAATAATGGTTTCTTATCTACTATTTGTTGGTCTACAGAATGCGCTTATAACAGATATTCATCCGGATGTGTTTGCGACTTTACCATTTATGCTAACGGTGTACTTGTTTGTACGTAATAAAAAGCGTTCTTACTACCTATGGTTACTAATATTTTTAGGTTTTAAGGAGAACTTTTTTTTTGGTAAGTGCTGGGCTGGCGATATTTATCTGGTTTGTGAATAAAAAATGGAGAAAAATAAGCTTAATAACCTTAGTAATACCATTATTATGGGGGTGGTTGAGTATTAAAATTATTATTCCATATTTTGCAGGAGATTTGTACCAGTATGCTCCCACGGATTTGGGATCGATGCTGAGAGATTTAACTTTTCTAATTGATCATCCAATTAAACGCAAAACTTTATTTGATAGTTTTTTGAGTTTTGGATTCCTTCCTCTATTGTTTCCACCTGCGTATCCGCTTATATTACAAGACTTGAGTGTGAGATTTTTTCCACAGTTTTCATATTTAAGGTGGGGGATGAGTATACATTATAGTGTACAACTTGCCGGGATAATGGGTGTGTCTAGTATCTATGCATGCTTAAGATTTGGTAAAAAAAGCTCGACTATATTACGGAATTGTGTTGGTTATTGTTGCATTATTTATGCACCAGTTTTATTTACATGGACCACTAGCACTTGCATATAATCGTGCATTTTATCTTCATACAAAAAACCTTCATTTTCTAGAGGAATTGGTAAATAAAGTGCCTAAAGATGCCTCTGTGATGACGCAGAACAATCTGGCTGTGCGTTTTACTCATCAGGATGTAATGCTCTTAAGAGATAACTATGAGGTTTATAATCCTGATTATATTGTTCTTGATCTAAGGGATGAGCAAAATCCTAATGTGTTTTTTGGGCTTAAAGATAAAGATAGCTTGCTAACTTTCTTGCTAAGAGATAAAAACTATGAGGCTATATTTCAGACTGAATATCAGTATGTCTTTCAAAAAAAGTAAGCCTTCTTAAGGCTGTTTATATAGTAGTTCTTTAGCTTGCCCCCATTGTTTATCTGTTATCTCAGGTAGTTTCTGCTTATTTATATACAAGCAGGTGGGTTTGTCATCGGTTGAAATAAGCTGTTGGTATTCTTTGAGTATGTCTTTAGATAAAGATCCAAGAGCTATGCGTTCATCAGGACAAGATCCATAGTAGAAATCTGGTGGATTATCTTTAAACATTTTCATGCGGGTGTTAGAGTACTTGGCAAAGTTAGGCATAGCTGAGGTATACCAAGAGTATTTATATGCCGATAGTCTTTGTGCCTGCCAGTAGATAAGATCGTCAAATCCGTCTAAGAAGAGAGTATCATCTGGATCTGAAAGAACCTTAACTACTTCTCCAACCTGCATTTCGTTTCCAAAGTTGTTAACCAACATTTCATGTTGATTTAATTGCTCATGGATATAGGAACGTGGAGAGATAAGAATATAGCCAATAAGACTAATTAGTACTATTGCAAAAAGAGCAGTAATTTTATAGTTTTTATGTTGAAATTGATCTTGCAACATAAGGAAGATTGAGAATAGAAACACCCCAAGCCAAGGAGCCATGTGAAAAGCGCCGTAAAAAACATCTCCAGGCTCAACAAGTCGTAAATTTGCTAGTCCTAGAATCGCTAGTAGAGCTATAACGGATTTATACTGTTTTTGCTTAACTGTAATTATAAGCAAGACTACAAATACCCCGCTTAGTACTATTAGGGTATGTCTGAAAATGTTCCACTCACCGCTTAAAAAGATATATAGGGGATAAATAAATGACTTTATCATGTCTCTACCAAATTCAAAAAATCCTGTGTTGATGGTATATATGTTAAAGATATATTCTTGAACTGGATGAATTAGGATAGTAGCAAGACTTAATAGTAAAAAAGTTATTAGTGAAATTTGTTTTACTTTAGAAAAAGGCTTACCAAGAACAATTAGACCAAAGCTTGCTAGAGTTGATAGTAGAAAAGGAATACGCGTAAAGATAATAAACCAGCTACAAATAGCACTAACTACGTAATCTACTTTGTATATCTTCTTATTTTGATATTTATATATTACAATCCCCACAAGATAAGCCAAGGGATAGACAATTAACCCCTCTCCTAAAAATCTCTCTCCAAACAAGTAGAATTTAAGTAGCTCATATAGAAACACAAATCCTATGCCAAAAAAACCAAAACGAAGTAGTAGTAATAAGTTTGCGGTGAAACTAAAAAGAAGTACAAATTGACGATGGCGAAGTAGTAGTTCGAAAATATTAGTAGGCTGAGTAAATAGCTGAATAAGATAACTAATGTAAGCCATTAGTGGCTGGTGATTAAAAAAGATTTGGGAGTACAATTGCTTGCCGTTTAAGATGAAGTATCCGCCTAAGTAGTTAAAGCAGTCGTCAAAACAGCCAAATGCAGCAATTCTAGGGATATATAGTTTGTAAAGAAAAATGTACCAGGTAACCAATATTAGCGTCACAATAACTAAATAAGGGAGTTTTTTTGTGTACATGATATGATTATAAGGTATATTCAAGGTTATGAGAAAGCTATTTGTACTTATATTCATACTGGGTCTTAGTTTACGGCTATATCAGCTGGGTTCAAATCCAGTGTCTTTGGCGTGGGATGAGGCTGCCTGGGGATATAATGCTTATTCCTTAGGGATAGATGGTAGGGATGAGTTTGGTGCACTACTATCAATGAGTTACCTTGAGTCATTCGGAGACTTTAAGCCACCCTTATATGCGTATCTTACAGTGTTACCAGTTAAACTACTGGGCTTAAACGAACTAGCGACCCGAATTCCTTCAGCTGTTATCGGTAGCTTAACTATTATAGCTGTGTATTTTCTAACAAAAGAGATCTTTAGATCAAGTCAAAAAAGATCACACTATGCTTTAGCTACAAGTTTTCTTTTGGCCATAAGCCCTTGGCATATTAATTTATCCAGAGCAGCTTTTGAAGCCAACGTTGCTCAGCTGTTGATAATAATGGGAGTTTTCTTTTTTTTCTTCTTTATTAGAGGTAAACCGAAGTTACTAGTACTGTCTGCCTTGTTTTTTGTATTTTCTTTGTATACCTTTAATACAGCGCGTGTTTTTGTACCCTTATTGGTTCTAGCATTAACTATATTTAATTACCGGATATTATTAAAATACCGAAGATGGGTGTTAATAGCTACGGTTATTGGTATCTTAATTAGTATTCCATTGTTAAGATTTATGTTAACTCCTCAGTCGAAACTGCGTTATCACGAGGTGAATATTTTTTCTGATGCGGGAGTTGTAGAGCTGGCAAATAGGGAAATAGCTAATGACGGAAATACGATTGTTTCGCGAGTGATACATAATCGCAGGTTTGGCTATGCTCGATCATATATGAAGCACTACATGGATCACTTCAATCCAGAGTTTTTATTCATTAGGGGAGATGGAAACCCTAAGTTCTCAATACAGGATGTTGGTCAGCTGTATTTATGGGAGTTACCGTTCTTAGTTGGAGGAATACTACTGCTTATTAGAAAGAAAGAGGGAAATTGGTGGATTGTACCAGCATGGCTACTTTTGGGGATTCTGCCAGCAGCTACCGCACGTGAGACACCACATGCGTTGAGAATAGAGACGACTCTTCCTATGTGGCAGATTTTTACAGCGTATGGTTTGGTGACTTTAGTTTCTTGCGTGAAGCGTCAAAAGTTAAAGGTTGTTGCTATGAGTGTTATAGCTCTAGCAATTGCGGCAAATGGAACATACTACTTACATGGGTACTATAGACACTATCCAGTTGAGTATGCGCATGAGTGGCAGTATGGATACCAAGAGATGTTCGCGTATACAGAGCTTGTTAAAGGTAATTACGATAAGATTATAGTTACAGAACTTCTAGGAAGACCGTATATCTACAATCTGTTCTATTCTAAGATAGATCCTAAATCATTTAGAGAACAAGCAATTGTTGAACGAGAGGCACTTGGATTCGTGACTGTTAAAGAATTTGATAAATATATTTTTACAAAAGAGCCAAGTAGATATATTGAAGGCAATCTACTTTATGTAAATATACCTACTAATGTTCCTAAATCTGCTGTAGTTAAGAAGATTGTTGAGTTGCCTAATGGCAGTGGGGCATTTGTGATATATGAATAAAAGAATAGTTATATTGTTGGTTATTACAATAATCTCGGTATCGTTGCGGTTTTGGCAGCTAGGCCAGGTGCCACCGTCACCAGACTGGGATGAAGCAGCCTTGGGATATAACGCCTATTCAATATTGGAGACGGGTAGAGATGAGTATGGGACCTTATTGCCTGTGATTTTGCGTTCCTTTGATGATTATAAGCCAGCTTTATATGGGTACTTAGTAGTATCATCGGTGGCGCTGTTTGGTCTTAATGTTTGGGCGGTGCGACTACCCTCTGCATTAATAGGATCTTTGACGGTAGTTATGTCGTATTTCTTGGTTATTGAGCTTTTCAGACTAGGAGGTAGACAGAAGCAGAGGAAGTTAGCTTATTTAACGGCATTTCTGTTGGCGATTAGCCCCTGGCATTTGCAGTTTTCGCGTATAGCGTTTGAGTCTAACGTAGGATTAGCTTTTAACATATTTGCACTTTGGTCCTTTTTAGTAGGGTTGCGTAAACAGATGTTTTTATTTGTTTCAGCTATATTTTTTGCCTTAAGCTTGTATGTTTATCAGAGTGAGAAGGTTTTTGTACCGATGCTACTATTAGTTCTTTTAATAGTATTTTTTGAAAAACTATGGAAAATAAAAGGGAAAGTGGTACTAGTTATTGGAGCTCTTCTAATATCTTCTGCTCCTTTTATATATGCAACATTTTCTAACCCAGATGCGCTACTTAGAGCAAAGGGAGTAAGCGTTTTTGCTGATCAAACACCCTTTTTGGAGACCACAGTAGAAAGACTTATCAGAGATAGGGAGTCTGGGGATTATCTAGGTGTGGTGTTGGATAATCGTCGAGTAAAATACTCGTTCGAGTTTGCTAAGGGATACTTGTCTCATTTTGATCTAAACTGGTTATTTATTGCTGGTGACCAACCACGTCATCAGCCATCTGGTTTTGGGCATTTGTATCTTATGGAGCTACCGTTTATGCTGGCTGGTATTTATGGACTTGTATTTGGGAATTTTTCTCGTAGGACAAAAAAGCTAATATTTGCGTGGTTCCTCATAACTCCCTTACCCGCTGCTTTTACTACCGGAGTTCCACATCCAATCCGTACACTTAACTTCCTTCCCTTATTCCAGATATTTACTGCACTAGGATTATTAGTTTTTATAAAAACAATTTTCAATTTTCAATTTTCAATTTTCAATTTCAAGGTTAAATATTTAGTGTTCCTATTGAGTTTTTTATTTATAATATTCAATTTTCTGTACTATTTTAATCAGTATTTTGTTCAACAGAACTATTTCCTTTCCCAGGTTTGGCAGTATGGATATAAAGAGGTAGTTGTAGCTGTAGAGGAGGTACAGGATAAATATTCAACGATAGTCGTAACAAATAAGCCTCATCTTGATCAGTCATATATATTTTTCTTGTTTTATACGAAGTATAATCCTGCTATGTATCAGGCGGGAGGAGGGACTGTTACAGGAGGATTTGCTGAAACACATACTGGTTTTGGTAAATATGATTTTAGACCAATTAACTGGAATGAAGAAGTAAAAGACGGCAGTACATTATATATTGGAAGACCAGAAGATTTTCCAGGGGATGTCAAAGTACTAAAAGAGATTAATTTTCTCGATGGGACACCTGCTATAAAGATTGTGGAGGGTTAAAAGTTTTATAGAAATCTTTTGGGACGTAGCTATTTAATAATATTTCTTCGTACTCGGGTAAATCTTTGTATTTATCATAAATTTGATTTGTCCGTTTTTCAGTAACGGCAAATATAGTTCCATAATCACCTTTAATCTCTTGCTTGTTTCTGAGAAGATCGAAGAATACAAGGTTATACCAGATTGAAATACTGATTAATAAAACTAGGACTACTATGGAAGAGTATTTAATAGCCAAGTGCTTGTTTTTTATTAGCCAAGCAAATGCAGTTCCCAATAAAAGGGCTAAGAATGGGATGAGAGTTACAAAGTAATGCATGTGGGGAACTACTTTGGAAACGAAATAGATTGCTGGGAGCAAAATACAGATCCAGACTAGAATTTTAAGCTTAGGGAACTGCTTTAGAAATAAGAACCCCCCTAGGGGAATTAATAGATATTCAAAATAGAAGATTCGACGGAGACTAAACAGAAGAGGGTAAGAATTTGCCATAGTTAACACATCCTCGCCTAGAATGAAGCGAAAACCACCTTGACTCATGATTTGTAGAGGTCGGAAAAAGAGAATAAGGTCATAGTTCTCACTAAATCTTTGACTAGCCGCAGTGTACGATGCACACGCAGGGCAGCTATTTCCTAGTTGGAATATAAGATAGGGTATTAATGGAAGTAGTCCAAGAACAATTCCTATAGCTGAATATTTAATACTAACTTTTCTCTGTTGCACAATAATAAGTAAGCTTACTATCGCTACAAAGTATAGACTTGGTTGGTGTAGTTGAATTAGTAGTAGAGAGATAAAAGCATAAAGAATCCAGTATCGTGGTTTTTTCTCTTTTACTATTTTGTGAACACTTAATATTAATGGAACCATCAAAGGCAAAATGAAGTCCTGTGCCCAAACCTTACGAGAGTAAATAATTGCCCAGGGTGAGAGTGCAATGAATATGCAAGAAATTAAAGCAGATTTAAACCCATAATAGTGTCTATATACCAAGTATAATAAGCCAATGGTAACTGAATTTAATAGCCCAATCAGCAGTGAAACTATTTTGGGGTTTGTGCTAATTAAAGCGAACGGGAATAGGATATAATTTAGAAGTGGAGGGTTAACGATTCCAATGCTGGATATTGTTCCTCCAGGAGGCAATGAGTGGCCAAATACGGGGCGAGCAGCAAGATAGAGGTTGATTGCTTCATCGCCTTTAAACTCTATTAAATCGAGATTAGTAATACGAAATATAGCAGCTACGAGAGATACAAAGAGAAAGCTGAGTAATATTTTGTATTTTTGCATCATTAAAATGATAACATAGGCTAAATGAAGAAAAATAGATCTATAATCTTACTACTAATATTTGCAATCCTTCCTCTGTTTAGCTTATTTCATTCTGGAATGTTTGTCGGACACGATACTCAACTACATGTTGCTAGAATTGCACACTTTTATAAAAGCCTAAATGAAGGAATATTAATTCCTCGCTGGGGAGGGGATCTGAACTTAGGTTATGGACACCCAGCTTTTATATTTTATTATTCTCTGACATCCTATGTTGCTTCGGCGTTTCACTTTTTGGGCTTTTCACTCGTGTTTTCAACTAAGCTTGTGTACGGCCTAGGATTTATGGGTAGTGGCTTGGCAATGTATCTATGGGTGAGACAGTTATTTAGAGGTAAGGAGGGCCTGCCCGCCGATGAGGCGGGTTTGATTAGTGGGCTATTGTATATGTATGCACCGTATAGATTTGTTGATCTTTATATAAGAGGGGCAATTGGGGAAAACTTCTTTTTTATCTGGCCTCCTCTTGTACTATACTTTTTAACAAAACTACAAAGAGGTTATAAATTTAAGCATGTACTGGGAGCTTCTCTTTCACTCACTGCCTTGATTCTATCTCACAACGCCTCCAGTCTTATGTTTTTACCCTTTATTGGCCTATATGGACTGCTACTGGTTCAGAAAGCTAAGAATAAGATAATGTTTATCGCACACCAGCTATTAGTAGCTGGATTAGGTTTTGGAGTAAGTGCTTTCTTCTGGATACCTGCTTTGTTTGAGAGCAAGTACACACTGCAGAACGTTATTATGGGAGATGGGATATTTAAGCATTTTGAGCCTTTTTCAAGACTTCTTTATTCTCCTTGGAATCTAGGAGGGACTGGACAGTTTAGTATCCAGGTCGGAATTATCCAGTGGCTGGTTATGTTGTTAGTAACGTTTATGCTGTTAAAAAGATTCCGTGGTCTATCTTCTACCAAAGGTCCGGTAAATGATAAATTACTAGTTATTCTTTCATATATAACTTTCTGGGTTGCAATATTAATGATATTGCCTGCATCTAAGCCGGTCTATGAAATAATAACCATCTTTAAGAAATTTCAGTTTCCTTGGAGATGGCTATCTTTAGCTATTTTTCCAGCAGCACTACTCTCTGGATATCTCGTACGTATTTTACCCAAAAAATACTCTTTATTTATTATCTATTGTTTATTGTTTACTGTTCCACTACTGACTGTTAATATGTGGAAGGTGCGTGACTATGACTATAGCCCAGATAGCTTCTATCTAGATGAGTATAAGGGAACCACTGATTCATCGGGAGAGAATTCACCAGTGTGGTCCATTAGATTTATGGAGCAAACGCCAAAAGCTAACATAGAGGTTGTTGAGGGTGAAGGTGAAGTACAGGATAAGAAACATAGCTCAATACTGCATGAGTATGAAGTAACGGCTGTAGACGACAAAGTTAGGGTACTTGATAACACGCTGTATTTTCCAGGTTGGAGTGTGTATGTGGATGGGAGTAAGCTATTTCTGCATGATGTGTGGTGGCAGGATCCAAATTACAGAGGGCTTATTACATTTTTTGTTCAGAAGGGTCAGCATGAGATAATTGTTAAGTTTGAAAGAACAAAAATACGCTTATTAGCAGAGATTATTTCGCTGGTTAGTATCGGTCTGTTAGTTAGCTTACCAATGTTTTATAAAGTTCTATGGTCAAAAAAGTAACTATATCTGTTGCAATTGCAGTCTATAATGAGGAGAGCAATCTAGCTAGGTGCTTGAAGTCTGTCAAAGACTGGGTGGATGAAATTGTGGTGGTTGATGGGGGGTCTAGTGATAAAACAGTAGAGATTGCTGAGTCATTTAATGCAATAGTTATACATACAGATAATCCCCAGATATTTCATGTTAATAAGCAAAAAGCGATTGATGCGTGTAAGGGGATCTGGATATTGCAGCTAGACGCTGATGAGGTTGTCACAGCTGAACTTAAATCAGAAATATTAGAAAAAGTAGAAACAGGAGTAGATGGATACTGGATCCCGCGTAAAAATTATTTTTTAGGTCACTGGCTAAAAAAAGGAGGGGTATATCCTGAATATACGCTTCGATTATATCGAAATGGTAAAGGAAGATTGCCATGTAAAACAGTGCACGAACAGGCGCAAGTCGATGGGGAGGTGGGATATCTTAAAAGCGACCTGTTACACTACCCATACGCAAATTTTGCGGGGTATCTGGCAAAAGCAGAAGCATACACAAGTCTAACAGCCAGGCTATGGAAAGATCAGAGTATAAAGATAAATCCCATTACTACCATAAAGTATATGATTGCTATGCCTATCTATACTTTTTTTAACATCTATATTCGTCATTTGGGAGTGTTGGATTTATTTCCAGGTTTTGTCTGGGCGCTATACTCTGCGTTACATTTTCCCCAAGCATATATTAAACTCTGGAGAAATAAATGAAATATTTAGTCATTATACTCATCACGATATGCGCGATTATGCATAGCCCTGTTGCGTATGCCGCTGATTATATTCTTCCTTACCCTTCTTATATGCCTGGTCATAAGTTATATAAACTGGAGCAAATCTGGGACAGTGCTCAAAAATATTGGCATTTTGGAGATATTGTTAAATTCAAGTATTACCAGGGCTTAGCAGATAAGAAATTGGTAGAGGCAAAGGTCTTATTTGAGCACGAGCAGTATCTGCTGGCAGTTGATGCAATTTGGATATCTAATGATAGCTTGGTTAAAGCAGGGGAACATCTTGGGATTGCAATTAAATCTGGTAAGCAACTAAGTAATAAAGCGGAAATTTATAAGCAAGCTTTAGATAAGCACAAAGAAGAAAGAATAAAACTGAGAGAGGAGTTGCCGGAAGTCATTATCTGGGAAGATGAAAATAATCCGCCGGTTATGCTAAATATATATGAAGAATTACGTATATAAAATATACTTTCTCGTATTGATAGCTGTAGTTGTATTTAGCTACGGGTTTGTTGATATTAATTTTCCATACCAGAGCTTGGATTTTTTGCATTCTCTAGTCTACGAACAGCGAGTTCTTTCAACCACAATATATGTAGGTATTATTATGTCTATGTTTGTTATTTATGCTTTGTTGCTAAGTAAAGCAAAAAAGATAAATAGTAGTACTGTTTGGAAACTAGTATGGCTCTCTGCGGGAATATTACTGCTTGCTTATCCTGCATTTTCAAATGATATTTTTAACTATATTGCTACAGCTAAGGTCACTTATTTGTATGGAGAAAATCCCTATTTGGTGATGCCGATAGAGATAGAGAACGAGCCGATGCTTATGTTTATGCATGCAGCAAATAAGTTTGCCTTGTATGGACTAAGCTGGATTACATTATCTGCAATACCACATTTTCTTGGATTAAATAATTTACTTCTGACGATGCTCACATTTAAGCTGTTTATTGCTGCTTTTTATATCGGACTCTGTCTAGTGATCTGGAGATTATCTAGTAAAAATAAGTATTCGCTAATCTTTTTTGCATTAAATCCATTGGTTTTGTTAGAAACGTTTGTTGGGGTTCATAACGATGTAGTTGCGATGTTTTTCGCTCTACTTTCGTACTATCTTTTACAAAAGAAGCGTTTGTTCCTCTCGCTCTTAATACTAGTAATATCTATATTTATTAAATACGCTACTATGTTTCTGCTACCTGTGTATATCTTTGCTTTTGTATTAACCTTAAAAAAGGAAAGCATAAACTGGGATAGGATCTGGAGTTGGTCGGCAATATCTATGTTTGCTATATTTATGCTTTCGCCACTTCGAGAAGAGATGTATTCGTGGTACTTTATCTGGCCAATTAGCTTTATTGCACTACTAAATTTCAAAAAAAGGTCTATTGGGCTAGTTACTACTGTATTTTCTTTTGGCTTGTTACTCAGATTCGTGCCATTTATTTATACTAGAGAGTGGGGAGGTATTACTCCACTGGTGAAAACGCTAGTAACGCTTGTTCCCCCTATTATTGCGCTTATTTATACATACTTGAGAAATGCAGTTAAAAAAACATAGGTTTGATCTGTTTTTACTACTTATGTTCGGATTATTTTCGTGGTGGCTGTTTGATAAATCATTTGGTTACGACGGGATTTCGAGTACATTTAGAATAGCACGTCATCAAGTTGGCGACTTTGCCCTTCATTTGTCTCTTATTCGTTCTTTTTCATGGGGGAACAATTTTCCACCGGAGCTTCCCTTTTTTGCCAGTAAGCCCTTACCATATCACTATTTATTTGATTTATCAGTTGGGTTGCTTGAAAGAGCTGGAGTTAGAATAGATATGGCTTTTAACGGACTAAGTATTTTATTTTTTTCTGGTCTTTTATTTCTCATATATAAACTACCTCAGGTAATTTTTACTAAAAGTAAATTGTTGGGTTTACTATCTTTAGCTCTATTTTTAGGTAATAGTAGTTTAACTTTTATTACATATATTGTTCAGAACGGATTGTCTTTAGGTAAATTATGGTTACAGCCCGATTATTTACATATGGGCCCACTTGATGGATCTTTGATATCAACTTTTTTTACATTAAATGTGTATCTAAATCAGCGCCACCTTGTTGCTGGACTTTTCATGGTTCTATTTGTGATTTATTTATTATTGGTATCACACTCCAGGAATGTCAACCTTGCACATTCCTGGAATGGGTTTAGGTTTATGCTTCTTTTAGGTGTGTTATTGGGAGTTTCGTCTTTAATTCATACACTGGTGATGGTTTCTGCGTCAATTTTTATTTTCGGATTTTTGGTGTTGGAGAAAAGGTTTCGTGAAATGCTAATTCTTCTTACGCCAGTGGTATTGATTCTGGGAATAAGAATTATTCCGGTATTGGGTCAGAATCTAGGTCATGCTTGGATTAATCCTGGTTTTCATGCCGAAAAACCATTAACTTTATTTAATTTTGCTAAATATTGGTTTGTTAACTTGGGTGTCGGGACTTTAACAATACCTCTAGGATTTTATTTAGCAAACAGAAAGCAAAAAATACTGTTTATGGGCATAGGATTACTGTTTATTATTGGAAACATATTTCAGCTGGGATTTCGTATTGACCATAATCACAGCATATTTAATTTCGTATTTATATTTACTAATATGCTTAGTGCTTACTTCGTGTATAAAGTATGGCAAGGTGGAATTTTAAGAAAATTTGTTTCAATTGTTATTGTATTTTTGTTAACTATATCTGGATTGATTAACTTAATGGCTGTTAAAAATGACTTTCATTTAGAAATTGCTGATGCACCAAAAGATATGCTTATAGCTTGGGTAAGAGACAATACTGCTCCTGATTCTGTGTTTTTGGCGCCAAGTGAACAATTTGATCCAGTGACGCTAGCTGGACGTAAGAATTATTTAGGTAACAGCTATTATTTAGAAGTTATGGGTTATGATTATAGGGATCGAAAGAAAACTGTGCAAGATTATTTTGAAGCAGATAATATCACCATATTGGAACAGATAAAACAAAGCGGCATAGACTATGTATTGGTTCCAGTAGTACCTCTAGTTGATTTCAAATATGAAGTATCGCCCCTGTTTTGGGAGGAAAATGTGAAACTTGTATATGAGGATAATAAACAGAGGCTGTATAAGCTATGAAGTTTAAATTAGCGCCATTATTAATATTTCTTACAGTTTTTATTGTCTATTTTGGGTTGGGGACAAAATGGACGTTTGAGTCATTATGGGCACTGGATTATTTCAATAATCTAGCGGAATCACTATTACAAGGGAAATTGAATATTTCAGAACCAGGAAGTACTTATGACTTAGTGCTATTCCAGGGAGGTTGGTATCTGCCCTGGGGAGCTTTAGTGGGGTTGTTATTTATCCCCATGCAGTTAATAAAAGGGGGTTACGTTCCGTCTATATATTTAAATGTTCTTATATCGAGTTTGGATGTTGTATTGTTCTATCTGATTCTAAAGCGCTTTAGAAGAAGCTATTTTCCAGAGTTGGATAAAGTAGCTATCTGGCTAGCAACTGCTTTATTTGCATTTGGTACTACGCATTTTTATGTTGGTACTTTGGGAAGCTCCTGGCATACAGATCAGATGATATCTAGTTTTTTTGGTACCGCTGGGATATATATGATTCTGCATGACAAGCGCGGGTTCAAAGATTATCTATTAGCAAGTATCTGTTTTAGCATCTCGCTTATAGGCAAAGGGACCATTATTATGTTGGGTACTTTGCCAGCGATACTTTATTTCTGGGATTTGTATCAAGGTCAGATGAAATTTAAACTAGGTCGTTTTATATTGCTGATTATGCCTGTGGCATTATTTTCGGTTCTGTTTTTGTCTCATAATTATTTGCGATTTGGCGATCCTCTTGAATACGGTTATTCATATATTAAAGAAGCTCCATACTTAGAGCAGAGGAGGGTGGAACATGATGCTTTTTCGCTGAAGCATGTTTCTTATAATTTGCACTATATGTTACTTGAAGCACCGAGGTTTAGCTGGAATGAAGGGATTAAAATGGATATTAACTTAAAAGGTAACTCAATATTGTTATTAACCCCCTCACTATTTTTTATGTTTCTAGCTCATCCGTTTCGTAGGTTTAAGAACAAGGAATTTAGAGCTGTGCTATCTGCCCTGTGGATAACGATGTTGTTTACTATTTTACCCAGTCTAATGGTCTATAGCACTGGCTGGATGCAGTTTGGCTATCGATACAGCTTGGATATAACTGCCATATTAGTTTTACTATCTATTGTAGGCTTGCAAAGCACATTCCAGGAATGTGTATCACATTCCAGGAATGTGTCAATACTATATAGCTTAGGGATAATGGCAGCAGTATATATGCACTACCTTGGAATCACAGCACTCCAATGAAGCAAAAAATTATTAAATATTTTCCGCTTATCATTGTCTTACTTTTTGCTATTTTTGTATCAAGACATTTATTATTACCCGGATTTGTTCCTACGCATGATGGGGAGTATCATATTATCCGTTTCTGGCAGTTTGATAAGGTTATACGCTCAGGTAACCTATTCCCGCTCTGGGCACCTGACCTGGATTTTGGTAAAGGTGTACCTATCTTCGCATACTTTTACCCACTGCCTAACTATATAGCTGAAGTATTTATTCTTCTGGGATTTTCGTATGTAAAAAGCCTGCATTTGGTATTGGCCAGTGGCTTAGTTTTCTCTGCAGTCTCTTTTTATCTATGGACTAGGACTTTATTTGGTCGATGGGCAGGGCTTGTGGGGGCAGTATTTTATACTTTGGCGCCTTATCATTTGGTCGATGTATTTGTGCGTGGTTCGGTTGGGGAAGTATGGTCGCTTGCACTAGCTCCTCTATGTTTATTTTTTACAACCAAACTTGTAACTAATCGTAAGTATGTAGTGTTAAATAGTATATTCCTTTACCTGCTTTTGCTATCACACAATATATTAGGTCCTGTATTTTTTGTATTTTGCCTTGTCTATGGATTACTATTTTTACACAAAGCTAAAAAGACAAAACCCACTCCTGGAGTGGGTTTCTTGTTGTTGCTTAGCTATTTTCTGGGTTTTATTTTATCTTTGTATTTCTGGTTACCAATAATTTTAGATCGAAGCTATGTTACCGGACTTGAAACTGTAAATATTATTGATCACTTTCCAGAAATTTATAAACTTATTTTTCCCTCCTGGGGTACGGGGTTTTCAGGGAGAGGATATAGTGCAGATCAAATGAGCTTTCAAATTGGAATTGCACATATTCTTGCATTCGTGGCTGTGATATTGCTACTCATTAAAAAGAAACTCAAAAGCTCTCTAGTTAAGTATATGTTAATTTCTTTTCTTATCTCCGTATGGTTAATGCTTGATGTTTCATCTTTTATTTGGCAAAAAATAACATGGATGAGCTATTTTCAGTTTCCCTGGAGGTTGTTGTCTGTGGTAATTATTACAACTTCATTTATGGCTGGATATGTATCTCGTAGATCAAGAATTATTTCTGCTGTGCTGATAATTATGGCAGTATTATTATATTTACCCTATACTAGGCCGGTTGTTTATGAGCCAAGGGATGACTCATTTTATTTAAGTAATCCAACCTGGACAGAAGGTACAGCTACAACAGGGAATGTTTTTAGGGCTAAATCTGAAAGTAGAGATCAAATAAATAATTCTTTAGCAAGGACATCTGGGAGTATAATTTCGATAATTGGTTTGTTAACGTTAATACTAATTAAAGTTAAGAACAATGAAATATAAGATAATAACTGCTATTTTAATGCTGCTCATGCTAGCTGGTTTAATAAGGGAAATAAGCCAGATAAATTTTAGATCAGAGTATAAAACAGATGTTTATAAAAAAGTATATGAACAGTCACAGTATAGGAACGGACAGGGGTTAATAGGGGATCATATAGTTTATCTATATGCGGCTGGCTCACTTATGGAGGGAGGAAATCCGCTTAAAATTAATCCTGAAGTTCCACCTCTAGGGGAATACATGATTGGGCTATCTATCTTGTTATTTAACAATCCTAATTACACTGTCGTTGCTGCATCAATTCTTATTCTTTTTGCTTTGTTTTTATTGGGTAATAAGCTGTATAAGAAGCCAGCGCTTGCTCTAATACCCGTCTCACTATTTGGACTGGAACGTCTGTTTTTGGATCAGCTTAAATTACCTCTTCTGGATATAATTCAATTACCGTTTATATTATTAGCCTTTTACTTTTTCTTTTGCTCAGTTACCACAAATCAAAAACGATACTATTTAGCGACTGGTCTGGTGCTGGGATTTGTTATTGGTATTAAAGTTATGATTACGGGGGTTTTAATGGTTATTGCTTGGATGGTTTACTTATTTATAGCTCGCAATTGGAGGAGTATCAGAGACTTAGTGTTTTTAACGTTACCAACAGCCTTTGCAGTTCTTGTAGTGTCTTATCTAAGAATATTTATCTATGGAGTTAGCTTCTGGTATTTTCTCTTAGTACAAAAATGGGTATTGTTGTATCAGCAAGGTAAGATTCAGTACCCTTTTTCTGCCTGGAAATTGCTTTTGTTTAACCAGTGGCAAGCTTGGTGGGGAGATTACAGTATTTTGCATACAGTAGATTGGCGCATAACCTGGCCTATTATTACTCTGATGAGCTTTTTCTTTATCTTGTATAAGCTGGTCAAAAAGGAGACTTGGAGTGAAATGGAGGGGATAATTACAGCATGGGTAGTAGTGTTTAGTGGTTTTATCTCACTAGGAACTATCAGCACGCGCCACCTTCTGCCTTTCTTGCCTTTTCTTTATTTGTTGAGCTTTAAATTCATCTATAGGTTTATAGATAAGCATAAGTGAGTATCTCCTCCCTATTTTTTGGTAAAATGAATGGATGTCGAAGATTGCTATTTCTACATCTGCTTTAAAGACGGGTTACCGTTTTCAGGGCACAGGTAACTATATTAGCCATCTGGTAGATGGACTTAAAGAGTTAAACGACGGGAATAAATACTATCCGTATACGCAAGATGAAAAATGTCCTGCTGTAGACATTGTCCACATTCCTTACTTTTCGCCATTTATGGTAACTTTGCCTTATATAAAGCCGGCAAAAAAGCTTATAGTGACAGTTCATGATTTAACTCCTGTGGTTTATGATAACTTTTTCTCTGCCGGGGTTCGAGGAAAATATAATTGGTATCTACAGAAGTTTTTATTGAAGCACAATATTGACCATGTGTTGGCTGATTCAAGTTCTTCAAAAGATGAAGTCTTGAGTCACTTAAACCTTGAGAATGATAAGGTCTCGGTAGTATATCTAGCAGCGGACCGCAGGTATACTAAGCTACAGGATAAACCCAAGGTATTAGCAAATATGCAGAAGAAATACAATCTACCTGAGAAGTTTGTGCTTTATGTAGGCGATGTGCTCTGGAGTAAAAACCTACCGTCATTAATAGAGGCAGTTAAAGAGATTAACGTGACGCTTGTGTTAGTAGGCAAGCAGTTTGTCGACGAAGCAATCGATCTTGCTCATCCCTGGAATATTGATCTAGCTAAAGTGAGACAGGTTATAAAAGGAGATAGACGTTATATAACATTAGGATTTGTTCCAGATGAGGATCTAGTTGAGCTATACAATGTTGCTACGCTGTATTGTCAGCCTTCCCACAGCGAGGGATTTGGAATTCCGGTGTTAGAAGCAATGAGTTGTGGATGTCCTGTGGTTGTATCGGACGCAGGCTCTCTGCCAGAGGTAGCGGGTGAAGCAGGAGTATATGTAGATCCAGCGGACGTACGAAGCATTGCCGATGGGATTGGTGAACTATACTTTAATCAGAAAAAGAATGAAATACATAGAGTAAAAGCCCTAGAACAAGCACAGAAATTTAGCTGGGAAAAGACCGTAAACCAAACAGTTGCTATTTATAATAAATTAATAGATGCGTGAAAGACTTCATAGGAGCCTAGCTAACCCTCTACTAACTGGAAGTTTTCTGGTTAGCGTGGGACTTACTGTTGGTAACATATTTAATTATCTCTACCATGTAAGCATGGGTAGAATGCTTACCCCAGCACATTACGGCGTGCTGACGGCTTTAATTTCTTTTATGAGTATCTTTGGTGTGTTTGCCGCAACAATGACAACAGTTGTGGCTAAATTTGTCTCTAAGTATAGGGTACAGGATAATAGTAGTGATATTGCTCATCTACTTAGACAGCTAATTAGACGTATCGGGTTGCTAGTATTGGTGGTGGTTGTTTTATCACAGTTTATTGTTGCACCAATTGCGTCTTTCTTGCACATAGAAGATGGTATTTTAATTAATCTAACAATCGTAGGAATATTACTTGCCATATTGGTTGCAATTAACAGTGGGGCGTTACAAGGGCTTTTGAAGTTTAAAATTATGGCGCTCTTTGGAGCCAGTGGAAGCATTTTGCGGCTGGTACTGGCATTGACACTTGTATATTTAGGTTTTGGGTTAAGGGGTGCGGCAGTTGGTTTTTTTCTCGCATATCTTATTCCATATTTACTAACTTTTTTCCCACTTGGTAGTTATATTTTTCGGAAAGAAAGCCGTAAACAGATTCAATATGGACCTCTTATAAAATATTCGCTACCTTCATTCGTAGCCCTGGTTGGCTTAAGTATGCTTTTGAGTATGGATATTATTTTAGTAAAGCATTTTTTCACAGATACTGATGCAGGTCGCTATTCAGCTCTTTCGGTGATAGGAAGAGTTATCTTTTTTGCCACTAGTTCAATTAGTATGGTTATGTTTCCCATCATTGCGGGCAAGTTTGAGCAAGGAAAAGATCATACTAAGACATTTTTAGTGAGTCTATTATTGGTTTTTGGAGCTGGCTCGTTTGCGACTCTTGTGTACTTTATATTTCCACAGGCTTTAATTCAGCTGTTCTATAACAATCCAAGCTATCTTGTGGAGATGCATAATCTGGGTCTAATGGGATTATTCTTTTTTATATATAGCTTAGTGGCGCTTTTTATCCAGTATTATCTGTCTATTTCGCGCACGAAAATAGTGTTAACTTCTGTAGTAGCTAGCATATTGCAGGTGATATTGATCTGGAATTTTCACATAAGCCTAAGACACGTTATAATATCTTCAATAACCGCTGAGGGCCTACTATTAATATTGCTAGTAGGATACTATCTAGTTAGGGTTCATAATGAAAAATAACAAACTCTCCATTATTGTCCCAGCCTATCGACAAGGTGATACTTTAGTTAAGAACATACGAAAAATTACATCTGTTCTTGAAGAAGTAGCGCCAAATGCCTATGAGGTTATTGTTGTTGAAGATGGTAAACTAGATAATTCGTTTGAGTTATTAGAAAAGGCGAATATTCCTCACGTTAAAATAGCAGGTTACGGCAGTAATCATGGTAAAGGTTACGCTGTCCGTTATGGTATGGCGCGAAGTACAGGTGATATTATTGGCTTTATTGATGCTGGTGCGGATTTAGATCCAAAGGGGCTAAAGATACTTCTTGTGCATATGGAGTGGTATGGGGCAGATATTATCGTGGGAAGTAAGTGGCATCCTGTTTCTAGGGTAAAGTATCCTTGGTGGAGAAAAATTATTTCTAAAGTATATGGACTCTATGTAAAACTTCTTTTTGGACTAGATATTAGCGATACTCAGTTAGGTATGAAGTTTTTTCGTAGAGAAGTACTGGAGAAAGTACTTCCAAGGTTGTTAGTAAAGAAGTATGCAATGGATATTGAGCTTCTAGCAGTGGCAAACAGGGTAGGATTTACCCGGATTTATGAAGCGCCAATAGAGCTTGATTGGAGCCAAATAGATAGTCAGATCTCAAAGAATATATATAGGTCGATCTGGGATATGGCTTTGGATACGCTTGCCGTATTCTATAGACTTAAGATCCTTCATTACTATGATGATTCTAGTAAGCGCAAATGGCGTTATGATAAAGATCTTCAAATGAAGGTAAATATAGGATGAAGGTTCATTTCATAATCTTGATGTTTGTGATTTGGAGGGTTAGTCTTGAGTTCTGGCGATGGGTTGGTGAGCGTTACCTAATAGCTCGCGAAGGTTTCCTTGGTCAAGTTGTATGGGCAAACTTTGACGGAGTACATTATTTAAGTATAGCTGAGAAGGGATATTTTCAATTTGAGCAAGCATTTTTCCCCTTTTATCCTTTGCTTATAAAATGGACGGCAGCTCTATTAGGAAATAATTATCTGTTGGCTGGTCTACTTATTAGCCATGTATCATTCTTAGTAGCATTGATTTTACTTTCTTATATCTTAAGAAAACATAAGTTTTCGGAAGGTGTGATTTTCTGGACTATATTATTTCTTTTACTATTTCCAACTGCCTTCTATTTTGTAAGCGTATATACAGAGAGCATGTTTTTTCTATTAATTCTGCTAAGTTTTTACGCTTTAACTATCAATAATAAGTGGTTATATATAGTCAGTAGTTCTCTCGCTTCTGCTACACGCCTTGTAGGGGTTTTTCTACTTGTGCCAGTTGGATTATTGGCGTACATGTGGTATTTACGAAGATCAACGGGTGACCCATTATTTTTTGTCCATGCTCAACCTGCATTTGGTGCAAATCGGAGTGGGGGAGAAATTGTTTTATTACCCCAAGTTCTATGGAGGTATTTAAAAATATTTACATCTGTATCCGTATATAATTATGACTTATGGATAGCCGTACTAGAGCTTACATCTCTATTGCTGGTTGTATTTTTATTATGGATAGCCTGGCGTCGTAACGTGCCTAAAAGCTGGGTGTTGTTTTCTGTCTTTTCGGTATTAGTCCCTACGATGAGCGGGACCTTATCTTCTATGCCAAGATACATTCTGACTGCATTTCCGATTTATATTGCCTTAGCTTTATATAAGAAGTTGCCTAAGATACTTATA
This sequence comes from Candidatus Roizmanbacteria bacterium CG_4_9_14_0_2_um_filter_38_17, assembly GCA_002788855.1. NCBI lineage: Bacteria > Candidatus Roizmaniibacteriota > Candidatus Roizmanbacteria bacterium CG_4_9_14_0_2_um_filter_38_17. The sequence continues at coordinate 70,331 of PFSB01000006.1, forward strand.
GCTTCTGTTTTTTATACTTTACAGTCTGTACTGGTGATCTTATTTACGCGAGGTTATTGGGTGGGTTGATCTGGAAATTCGTCCATCAGTAGGTCTGCTGAGTAAGTTGCTTCTTCTTCGAGTTTAGAAAGCTGATTATTGTTGCGCGTGGAGAATTCCATTATTACTGCAAATTGCTCTTTTTCATTTTCCTGACCACGACCCATCATGCCTTGCAGGAGCTCTTGATGCTTAGCTGATGCCTGGTGAGCTTGACTTATTACTTTAAAGTCCATGTCACCACCGGAATAAAGGACGGCGCGCAAATTATCTACTAAGAGTGTCATATTATGTTCTCCTTTAAATGCAGTATGTAGAGCGAGCGGCACATTCCCTTTTTCTGCCACTTTTAGTGCTGAGTATAGTTGTTTATCTGCCATTTCAAGGTATTTTGCTGCCTTTTTGTTATGATCGCTAATTAGTCCTAGAACAATTTTATCGCGAAGCGTTTTTAATTTATAAAAGGGGCTATCTGGTAGCATTCCTGGATAAGGTAGCTTGTACTCAGCTGTTATGCTTGCTTCTGGAGCACCTATCTTATCCTCCATGTCTTCTTGAGCAAAAACGCTGGAGTTTATTGTCAACAATAGCACAAAAGTGGTTAGTCCAATAATGACATTTTTCATTATCACTTAAGATAACATTATTATGTATGATATGTCAACTGGGTTATAATCTTGTTATGAATATTGTTATTCTAAACTGGAGAGACTTAAAAAATCCAGATGCAGGTGGAGCGGAGCAATTGACTCATGAAATGGCCAAGCGTTGGGTGGTTTTGGGACACAGTGTTACCCAGCTTAGCGCAGGCTTTAAGAGTGGAAATAAGCAAGAAACCATTGATGGAGTAAGCATTATCCGGATGGGTAGATGGTGTTCTGTGCACTTTCTTGCAGGAATATACTATATACTGCATTTGCGTAAATTTGCCGATATTGTAGTTGACGAGGTACACTGGTTTCCTTTTTTTTCTATCCTGTATGCTCCAAGAAAAACTATATTGCTTGCTTGTGAAGTAGCTGAGAGTCTATTTTCACAAGTTCTTCCATTTCCATTAGATAGGTTAGGTCAGATGCTTGAGAGGTTCTATCTGTGGTTATATAGACATGTTCAGACTTTAGCTATCTCACCGTCAACAAAGCACGACTTAATTAGTAAAGGCTTTGATAAAGCTCTGATAACTGTTCTCCCAATGGGTTTGACGATTCCTGATAATTTTAAACTAGAGGTAAAAGAAACAAGGCTAACGTTAGCATATCTAGGTCGTATAAATATTCAAAAAGGTGCTTTTGACGTTGTTGAAACTTTAAAGTTAGTTATAAAAACCATACCGGATATACAGCTCTGGTTTATTGGAAAAGGGGAAAAAACAGTAGTAAATAAGCTTAAACATGAGGTTGATAATTCTGGTTTGTCTAATAATATAAAGTTCTTTGGGTATGTCGAAGATAGCAAGAAGTTTAGATTATTGAGTAAGGCTCATTTATTAATTGTGTCTTCAATACATGAAGGATGGGGATTAACTATTCCTGAGGCTGGCTTTGTTGGTACGCCCGCTATTGTATATAGATCGGCAGGATTAAAAGACGTAGTCAAAGACGAAGTTAGTGGTTTAGTAGTTGAACAAACGCCTTTCCACATGGCAGATGCAATAGAGAGAGTATTACAAGATAAAGACTTATTAATTAAACTAAGAAAGAATGCGAAGGGTATAGCGCAAGAGTATAGCTGGGATAACACTGCACAAGTTGCCTTGAAAAAATTTGAGACAATGATACACTAGTCAGGTAGTTATTAATGAAAATTTGTGTATTGACTCATACTTTTCCTCGTTTTAAGGGAGACCCAGTCGCACCATTTATGGATGATTTTTGTGAAGGATTAGTTGAAGCTGGTAATGAAGTTCTTCTGGTGACTCCATTTGATCAGAAATTTAAAATATCTGACTATCCAAATTATAAAGTTTATTTATTCAGATATATCTATCCAGACTCGTTTCATTTATTGGGTTACTCCAGAACTCTTGAGGGAGATCAGAAGCTGAGGTGGTTTGTATATCTACTGTCTCCATTTATGTTCTTTTTTGAGCTATTATCATTGATAAAACTGGTAAAGCAAGAAAAGGTTGATATTATTTCTGCTCATTGGATTGTTCCAAATGGATTTGTTGCAGCTGTTACTTCAATTTTGACAAATGTTCCAGTTGTAATAACTGTTCCAGGTTCGGATATGTATCTGGCTAAAAAGAATATATTTTTTCGATCTATGGCAAAATTCGCAGTAAATAGAGCGAGTGTTGTGGTTTCCAATAGTGTACGCTATTTGGAGGAATTTTCTAAGTTTGGTGTAGATTTGTCACATTCTAAAGAGGTTATTTATGGTGTGGATGTGGCTAAATATAAACCGAGTGGGGCTAAGAGAAAAAGCTTAAGACATAAGTTTAATATACCTGAAAGAGCTAAGGTTATTCTTGCGGTGGGAAGAATGGTTGAAAAAAAGGGCTTTGCCTACCTTGTTGAAGCAATGCCAGATGTTATCGAACATAATAAAGACGCAAAGTTGGTACTAGTTGGTGGGGGAGACCAACAAGTAGCTTTAGAAGAGTTAGTTCGAAGTTTACAAATAGAGAAGCATGTTATCTTTTTAGGTAGAATTGATTACATAGAGTTAGCCAATATCTACTCGATGGCCGATGTATATGTTGCGCCGTCAATTGAAGATTCGAAAGGTAATCTAGAATCTCATACGGTGGCATTGTTTGAAGCGATCTCTTCGGGCTTACCAGTAGTTGCTACAGAACTTGCAGTAGGCTCAAAATATGTAGTTGGTGGAAAAAATGGTTATCGAGTTAAGCAAAGAGATGCAGCTGCACTAGCGGATAAGATTAAATCTGTGTTAGCTTCAGATATGAGCAAGATGGGTGAAGCAAGTCGACAGATAGCGCAGCGCTATTTGTCCTATAAGAAATCTGGAAAGATGTATTCAGAAATTTTTAGGGATGTTGTTTTATCCAATCAATAGTTTTTTGAATTCCTTCTTTTAGTGGTGTTGAAGGACTCCAGTTTAGTAATTTTTTGGATAGCTCAGGATTACCTACTAAAGATATAACCTCGCCAGTTCGTTTAGGAAATCCCCCAATTTCTAGCTGTAAATTTTCTTTATTGGTAAGTTTCATAATGGTTGTAGCTATTTCACTAGTTGTCGTGGCTATACCGGTACAAATATTAAATACATTGCCGCTAAGCTTATCTCCAACTTTTTCTGAAGCAATATAGGCGTCGACTAAGTCATCGATATATACATAGTCACGTATTATGGTTTGTTTAGTAAGTTGAGGATTTAAATTGCTTAAACACTGGCGAATTACGGTTGAAATAAATCTTGATTCTTTTTCACCAGGTCCATAGACTGTAAATGGTCGCAGCGTTATAACGGGTAGTTTTTCATTTATTGCAAATATTTTAGCTAAATTAGTTGTATAAACCTTGCTTGCACCATATATATTGGATGGATTGGGTAGTGATGTTTCTGAAAATGGATGCTTGCTGTTGCCGTATTCAAAGCTACTACCTGTATTTATAAATACTTTAAGTGAGGTTAAATATTTACTAGCCTGAAATAGGTTTGTGGTTCCTTGAATATTGGTGTCTAGAATTGCTTGAATATTAGTTGGTGATAGCTGAGTGTAAGAGTAAACACCAGATCCTGCAAGATGGTAGATAACATGGGGATTTATAGTTGAGACAGTAGCAAAAAAAGCTTCTCTATCGGCAATGTCTATATAGTGTAGTTTGGTCTTGCTGACAAGTGTTTTAATAGGGGTTAGATCACTCTGCGGGCGAACTAGTAAATGAGGGGTATGGCCAAGTTTTACTAATTTGTGGGTTAGCTTAGAACCAATAAAACCCGAGGCTCCTGTAATAAGGATTCGTTGGTTGCTCATTAGTACTTTGCGAGAAACTTATCAAAAGTATCCATCACGTAGTTAAGGTGTTCTTCTGTTAAGCCAGGATGTATGCCTATAAAGAATGTGTGCTGAAAAATTTTGTCTGAGTGTTCTAATGTACCCACGACCCGATGTTCTATACGTTTATAGGCTGGCTGACGCAAGATATTGCCAGAAAAAGATGGTCTGGTCTGGATTTTATGTTCCTCTAGAAAATTTGTAATCTCAAATCGGTCGAAAGGAGCATCTTCTTTGACTGTTAAAAGATAAGAGAACCAGCTGGGATCTGATTTAGGCAAAGCTTTTGGAAGAATAAAAAAGTCTTGGTATTTACTAAAGAATTTATGGTAAATCTTGAAGTTATTCTTTCTCTTTTCAACAAATTCAGGTAGTCTCTTGATTTGCTGTAAGCCCATTGCTGCCTGCATTTCGGTAGGCTTTAGGTTGTAACCTATGTGGTTAAAGATGTATTTATGGTCATAAGGCATACCATCTATCTTAAATTTAAAACGTGCGTTACACACACCATTGGGAGGTCCACCACTAGCGCCACACCAACATGCGCGTCCCCAGTCTCTGAGGGATTGAACTATACGCAGTAAGCGATTTTCATTGATTAGTATGGCTCCTCCTTCACCAGCCAGGGTCATATGATGGGCGGGATAGAATGATTCTGTAGCAAGCTGCCCAAAACTGCCAGTTTTTTTGCCGTCGTAGGTTGAGCCCAGTGCGTCACAGTTATCTTCGATAACAAACAGTTTATGCTTCTTGGCAAATGCCATTACTTTGTCCATTTCGTTGGGGTTGCCGAAATTGTGACAAATCATAATTAAGCGTGTTTTATTGGAAAGAGCTTTATCTAGATGATCTGCATTTAGGTTGTGTGTTTCTGGGTTAACATCGACAAATACGGGAACTAATTGATTTTGAATCAATGGATTAACGGTAGTTGGAAAGCTACAAGCAGCTACAATTGCTTCATCTCCTGGTTGCAGGTGATTTGGAAGTTGCCATGAACTGAGTGCTGAAACAGCAAGTAGATTGGCTGATGAACCAGAGTTTGTTAAAAGAGAGTGTTTTACCCCGACATAATCTGCCAGCTGTTGTTCGAATAGAGCTCCTTTTTTTGAAAGTCCAAGCCAACCAGATAACACGCTGTCCAGCATTTCCGATACTTCTTTGTCATCGTATATAGCCTGAGCATATAAAATCGGTGTTTCCCCTGGGACAAACTTCTGTGGTTTCTCAGAGTAGTAGCTGTGAAGTAGGTCTGTGATTTGTTGCTGTATTTTTTTTTGCTTCATTTTGGCAATAATTTATAGTTCTGTTCTACTTTTTCTATTGTAGTGAGTTATCATTTCAGCAATTAGGCCAGTAGATAAAAGCTGAATTCCTACCAAAATAAATAAGATTCCTGCTAAAAGCATTGGTATTTTGTTTTGGGTACTACCTGTTGTTATTTTAAGAAATGTTACATATCCATCTGAAACAACTCCAATTGTGAGAAAAAAGAGCCCGAGCATTCCAAAAAAGTGGGCAGGTTTTGTTGCGTAGTCAGTTAAAAAAATTATTGTTAATAAGTCTAAGATGCTGCGCCAGCTTCGACCAAATCCATATTTAGATTTGCCAAATTTGCGATAGCGGTGATTAACGGCTATTTCTGCTACTCTAAATTTCTTTTTGGCAGCAAGCACCGGAATATAGCGATGTAATTCACCGTGTAGATATAGTTCACTAGCAACTTCCTTCGTAAATGCTTTGAGTCCACAGTTAAAATCATGTAATTGTACACCCGAGATTAATCTCGTTCCTCCGTTAAAGAGAATGCTTGATACTTTTTTAACTCCAGTATCAGATCTATTTGCTCTCCAACCTGAAACAAGATCATATCCTTCGTCAAGTTTGTTAAGAAGCTTTGGTATTTCTTTGGGGTCATCTTGCAAATCTGCATCGAGCATAACGATAGTTTCTTTTGTGGTCATCTCAAGTCCTTTTGATAGAGCGGCAGATTTTCCAAAATTTGCTCTAAATTTAATAATTTTGATGTTGCTATCTTGTTTTTTGAGATTGGTTAAGACTTCCTGAGACTTATCTGTTGAGCCGTCGTTAATAAAAATAATCTCGTAGTCTGCTTTGAGTTTTTTTAGTACAGTGCTAAGCTCACCATAAAGACTAGGTAAGGACTCTTCTTCGTTATTAACAGGGATAACGACTGATATATTAGGCATAATTGTTATTGATTATAGCATTTTTGGTGTGGTATAGTAGCCGAATATACGTGAACATGTATAAACTTCTCAAGGATAAACTAGAAAATAAGCAGGCAACAATTGGCGTTATAGGCCTAGGTTATGTTGGTTTGCCTTTGGCTGTTCTTTTAGCGCGCAAAGGATATAAAGTACAGGGGTTTATTCGTAACCAAGATAAAGTAAACCAGCTAAACAAGGGTGAAAATGAATTAGGCGATGAATCCTTAACTGAATCACTAAAATCTGAACTTAAGAAGGGGAATCTATCCGTTTCTACTCTTTCTAAAGACAAACTAGTTAGCTGTGATGTGTATATGGTTTGTGTGCCAACTCCAGTAACGGAAGATAAAAAACCTGATTTAACTGCTTTGGTGAGTGTGGCTGCGCACTTTAAAGAGCTGGATTTGGCAGGTAAGCTTATTATTAATGAATCTACAGTTGCTCCGACCATGACAAGAGCAGTGTTTGGAGAGCTATCCGATGTAGAGTATTTTCTCGCCTGTTCTCCTGAGCGTATTGATCCGGGTAATGGTCTTAAGGAAGTTTCAAATATAGCAAAGGTGTTGGGTGGATTAAATGAGAATAGTCTTCAACTGGCATATGTTTTATATAAACAAATACTCTCGGCAGACGTCGTCACTGTTTCGAGTTTAGAGGCAGCGGAAATGACGAAGATGCTAGAAAATACCTATCGCGCAGTTAATATTGCCTTAATTAATGAGGTTGCCCAGCTCTGTGAAATGCTAGATTTAGATGTCCTGGAAATAGTTAAGGCTGCTAGCAGTAAATGGAGTTTCCACGCTCATTATCCTGGAGTTGGGGTTGGGGGTCACTGTATTCCTGTCGATCCATATTATTTATTAAAGCTTGCAAAAGAAAATCAGCTAGAGATGAATGTTGTGAGACAAAGCTTATTAACAAATGAATCTATGCCGACAAAATTTGCCCAGATGATAAAGTCGGAATATAAAGATGGTATGAAAGTCTTGCTATATGGAGTTACATATAAAAAAGACGTTGCTGACATTAGAGAAAGTCCTGTCTTGGAGCTTATGAAGATTTTAAAAGAGATGAAGATAGAGTTTATGATCTATGATCCAGTTCTCTCAGATGCAGAGCTAAAGCGGTTAGATATTACAAATGCTAAACTTCAAGTTGTTGATATGTTAATTGTAGGGACGGGTCACACGGCTTTAGGTATGGATTACAAAAAACTAGTGAGAGATAATACTGTAGTAATTGATGGGAGAAACTTCTTTCTCAATAAAGTAGGGCGCAGTGTAGTAGGAGTTGGACGTAGATTGCTATGAAAAAACCACTCGTATCGGTAATTATTCCTGCCTGGAATTCTGCAGCTTTTATAGTTGCCTGTTTAGAAAGCCTTAAAAAGCAGACATACAAAAATATGGAAATTATTGTTGTGGATAATAATTCAAGCGATGATACCGTTAAATTAGCAAAGGACTATACAGATAAGGTATACCGAAGGGGTCCCGAGAGATCCGCTCAGGTGAATTATGGAGCTAGAATGGCAAAGGGAAAATATCTATATAGAGTAGATTCGGACTTTGTATTGGAGCCTGCTGTGATAACTCAGTGTGTGCAGATGTGTGAGAAGGAGAATCTAGATGGAATCGCGGTTCACAACACTTCGGCAGAAGGACTAGGGTTCTGGGCTGAAGTTAGAAAGTATGAGCGCAATACTTATATAGATGATAATTTAATAGTTGCTGTTCGCTTTTTTACAAAAGAATCTTGGAAAAAAATTAATGGATTTGATGAAACGCTCTATGGCCCTGAAGACTACGATTTTCATAACCGTTTTGTAAGTGCTGGATTTAAATGGGGGAGAATTGAAGCTATTGAGAGGCATTTGGGTGAGCCAAAGAGTATTAGTGATATCTGGAGTAAGCATTATTTCTATGGTAAACACATGGTTGCATATTTCCGTAAACACCCTAAATTAGCTGCACAGCAATTTAATCCTGTTAGAGGAAGTTATTTACGGCACCTTGAGATCTTACTTACACACCCGGTTATTTTTGTTGGTTTGGTTGTGATGACTGTTGTAAAATTTACTGCAGGAGGATTGGGGTTTGTAGTAAATCTTATTAAATTTATTCTGTGAATTTATTTCTAAAAAAATATTGGATAGGGTTGCTTATTGCGTTTTCATTTTTTTTTGTATCCACTCTTACAATATCGGACTATGGATTAAATATTGATGAGTCAATTCATTTTATACGTGGACAAGCATATCTTCATATGCTTACTGGCAAAGGAGTCCACTATTCTACGGAGGATTTAAATAGCACAAGAGTTAGTTTTTGGAAGAATAAAAGCTATGATGCGGCCTATTTTCTTGAAAAAGATACTGGACATCCTTCGTTTAATGATGTGTCTGCTGCTGTATTTAATAGAGTATTTTTTGAAAAACTTGGAATTGTTGGAGATCTAGAGTCCTACCATCTATTCGAAATATTTATTTCTTCGCTCCTTGTTTTCTTAATATTTTTTATTATGAAAACACACTACGGAATCTTTGCAGGATTTGTAAGTGCATTGTCTTTAAGTGTGTACCCGCTTTTTTTTGCAGAATCTCATTTCAATATTAAAGATCCTGTTGAAACGACCTTTTTTAGTTTTGCTATATATTTTCTATATCTTGGATTTGAAAAAAAATCTAATAAATACATATTATTATCAAGTATATTTTGTGGATTTGCGTTGGGAACTAAATTTAACATAGTTTTTTTACCAATTATTTTTCTTATATATTTGCTAATTGCCTATCGAAAGAATCTTGTTTCAGTTTTTAAAACTGTCTATAATATTAAATATAGTCTAATAATTTATCCGGCAATAGCACTCATATTTCTTTTTATAACCAGACCATATCTCTGGCAAAGTCCTGTAGTCCGTTTCTTGGAAATAGTTGACTTTTATCAAGGTATTGGCAGTGGTCAGCAATATCAGCCAATCAAATACTATTTTTTAGGATGGAATACTTATCCACTAACATTTATTTTTTCTTCAACACCAATCATAATATTAGTGCTCTTTCTGTTTGGACTTTTAGTGTCTATAGTTTCATATAAAAATGATCGTTTTAAATTATTGCTTTTTTTATGGTTTCTTGTACCTATTCTAAGAGTTACTATTCCTGGTGGATCTCTATATAGTGGAGTACGCCAGATCATGGAATTTGTTCCAGCAATGGTATGTATAGCAGGTCTTGGTGCATTATGGATTAGACAGAAAGTATTGCTATTGATGGACAATAAGGTAATTTTCTATGTGATATTCATAATCCCATTTGTATTTCTTATTGTTGATCTAAAGTCAATACATCCAAACGAAAATATGTATATGAATGAATTAGTAGGGGGACTTAATGGTGCTTCAACCAGAGGTCTACCAGGTGCAGGAGAATCGATGGGAAACGTGTATTTGCAGGGTATTGAATGGTTAAATGCAAATGCAGAAAAGAATGCAAAATTTGGCTTACCAGTTGGCCTTGGTTCAAATGTCCCTCAACAATTTTTACGTGAAGACATAACTTTTGGTCCATTTTTTTCTGGTACTTCCAGACGAGGTGAATACATGATGGAAAAAGTATCTGTTGGTTTTCCTCTTGCAACAACCTACAGCTTTGATTATTTAAATAACATAGTAGATCCTATATATGAAGTAAAAGTAGATGGAGTTACGCTTCTTCGAATATGGAAAAATGATACTATTTATACAAAAAAAGAATATCTCCATGAAGTTGAATTTAACTCCTATAAAATTGTAAAAAATGAGGAAGATAATTCACTCGTCATATCTTTTTTACAATCTGTGCCTGTATCTCGTTTGGAAATTGACCATAGTACAGAAAATTGTAAATTAGAAGAGGTGAATGGTCAAATAAGATCTGTTCCAGGGAAAATAAGCGAAATTAGAACCCCAATTGTGTGGTATAGCCATCAAGGTACTTATTCTGTGGAGCTGAATAAAAATGATAAATTTGTTTGGTTTTTTGATGGTAAAGAAATTGCTTCAATTTCCCTGAAAATGGCTGATAAAGATTCTTGTTTGCTTCAATATAAAGAAATCAGAGTCTTTGAATTTAGCGATGGTAGTTAGTCTGGACAATTGACTAATTATTTTTTTGATAAATCCCTTCGAAACTCATGGTGAATACATCTTTAAGTGGTCCAAGGTGTTTTAAAAGTGGAATATTTACTTCAAATAGATTTGGATATTTTATTATATATTTCTCTTCAACTTTTTTAGTTATCTTGACCATTTCTTGAAATTTTGATATTCGGAGCTTATTCAAGGATAAGAAGACATCATAAAATTCATCTTGACTAAGGAAGCTATCTATTTTTCTTGAATATATCATATTCTTAACCATGTTTTTCGGTAATATTTGTACAGGAAACTTAGTGTAGTCATATAGATGGTGTCCAACAATGGAATAGTATGGGGTAAATTCAACTATGAGTAGACCTCCTTTTTTAAGTACTCTTAAGCTTTCTTCTATTGTAGTTTTTGGATTCTTAACGTGTTCTATCACATCAAACAGAAAAACAATGTCAAACTTTTGACTTTTAAAGGGAAGCTTTTCTTTGCCTATTTTTACAATTTTAACGTTTTTGTATGGTGACAGGAATTTTTTGGCAAATTCTAAAGATTTTTGGTTAACTTCGGCGGATGTAACTTGTGCCCCAAGCTCTCCCAGAGTCTTTGATAAAGAACCATATCCGCAACCCAAATCTAAAATATTAAGCTTATTTAAGCTTCTAATTGAGTTTATCTTTTTTACAGTGGGAATTGATCTTTCGACTCTCCAGAGGAAATAATCTTCTGCGGTTTTTCTGGATGTTTTAAAGGTGGGCTTTATTTTCATCTACTGGAAGTATAGATTATGAGAATAATCATTGTCAACGTGGAAATCAAACGATATATTTGATAGAATGGGTAGAATGAATAAAATAATTATTGTAGCAGGTGGAGCTGGTTTTGTAGGATCGCATCTTTGTAAGGCGTTAATGGAAGAGGGAAATAGAGTAGTTTGTTTTGACAACTTATCGACTGGTGACAAGAAAAATATACAGGAATTCTTACAAAATGATAATTTTACATTTGTTCTAGGCGATGTTGCAGACTCAGCTGCTTATAGTAGTATTGAGAATTTAGAAATAGATGAAATTTATCATCTTGCTAGCCCCGCATCAGTAACTTACATCATGGAATATCCAGTAGAAGCAGCGGAAGCAAATGGAAGTGGTACTAAGAATTTATTAGAAATTGCCAAGAAAAAAAATGCAAGACTTTTATTTGCTTCAAGCTCCGAGGCATATGGTGATCCCAAAGAGCATCCCCAAAGGGAGACTTATTGGGGAAATGTGAATTCAGTTGGAGTTAGATCTGGCTATGATGAAGGGAAGCGTTTTGGAGAAGCGTTGTGTATGGCATACAATAGGGAGTTTGGAGTGGAAGTTAGAATTGTGAGAATATTTAATACCTATGGGCCAAACTCAAGCATTAGTGATACAAGAGTTATTCCTCAATTTGTCACCCAGGCATTGCGCGGTGAGTCATTAACTACGCATGGGGATGGAACACAAACTCGGTCCTTCTGTTATGTGTCTGATATGGTTTCAGGCTTTATGAAAATGATGAGAAGTTCTGAAACCGGACCAATAAACATGGGCAATCCTGATGAATATAAAATAATAGATGTAGCAAAGAAAATTCTTTCTGCAACGGACTCAAAATCTCAAATAGAATTTGTTTCGAGACCAAAAGATGATCCAGCTGTTCGGAAGCCGGACATATCTCTTGCAAAGAAGAAACTTAATTGGTCTCCTATTGTCACATTTGATGATGGGTTAGAAAAAACTATTGAATATTTTAAATTTATTCTTGGCAAAAAATAATTTTAACAATATGAGTATTAGGTCAAGAAGAGAGGATTTTTTAGTGTTTGGCAAGCCGGTTATAGGTGAGGAAGAAATCGAGGAAGTAGTAAATACTTTACGTTCGGGTTGGTGGGGAACAGGTCCTAAAACAGAGATTTTCGAGAATAAATTCTGTACATATTCGAAAGCAAAATTTGCCATATCGGTTAACTCTGCTACTGCAGGTCTTCACTTAGCGATTAAAGCGTTACAGCTAGATCCGGATGATGAAGTAATAACTACGCCTCTAACATTTGTTTCTACTGTCAATGTTATTATTCATGCCGGAGCAAAACCTGTTTTTGCAGATGTTGATAGAAAAACATGGAATATAGATCCTGTTGAAATAGAGAAGAAAATAACAAAAAAAACAAGAGTAATTATGCCTGTTCATCTTCATGGTAGGCCCGTAAATATGGATGCTATCTGTAAGCTAGCAAAAAAATACAATTTGTATGTAGTTGAGGATGCTGCTCATGCGATAGAGGCAACTTATTATGGTAAAAAGATAGGTTCAATAGGGGATATTACTGTATTTTCTTTTTATGTTACAAAGAATCTAGCAACAGGTGAAGGTGGGATGATAACTACAAATAATTCTAAATGGAAAGATAGAATGGCAATGCTTCGTTTACATGGGCTTTCTCAAGATGCATGGAAAAGATATTCAGTTAAGCATTTTAAGCTTTACGAGGCAGTAGAGCCTGGTTTTAAGTATAATCTTACTGATATTGCCTCTTCATTGGGAATTCATCAGCTTGCTCGTATCGAGAAAAATTGGAAACGTAGACAACAGATCTGGAATTTATACACAAAAGCATTTAGAAATGAGCCATTACTTACTCTTCCTGCTCCAATTGAAAAAAACACCAAACACGCTATGCATCTGTTTGCAATCTTGGTCAATCTTGAAAAGCTTTCGATTGACCGAAATGAATTTGTTGATAGACTAATTAAAGAAAATATTGGATCAGGAGTGCACTTCTCTCCAGTTCATTTACATCCTTATTATAGAAAAACATTTGGGTATAAAAAGAAAGATTTTCCAAATGCTGAGTTTGTGGGAGAGAGAGAATATTATCTCTTCCGCTTGGAGCAAATCTTACAGATGAGGATGTAAAGGATGTAATTACTGCTGTAAAAAAAGTACTCAAGAACTCTTCTGTTTAGTACATACACAGATCCATCCCGCAGAGATATTAAGCAATAGATATTCAATTACTTTTGAAATAGGTGCCAATGGAGTTTTATTAATCTTTTTAAGAATATTGATTACAGATGCGACTAGAGGGATAATTGCTCCACGTTCATCTCCTAGATAATATTTTTTGTATTTTGTAAGAACATCGAGCGTAATGTCATTGACTGAAAAATATCTTTCTAATTCTCCAATAAATTCAAAATGAAAAGGATGATTAACTCCATCATAGGACTTACCTTTGCCAGACAGTTTTACGTATAAGTCTGCTAATTTTTTTGGTAGATATGATAGAAAAGGTAAATGAAACTCGCATTCCATTGGAAATAATTTATTTGGAGTGGTAATAATGAGTTTTCCATTAGGCTTTAGTACTCTATGTAGTTCTCTTACGAATGTTTGTCGATTGTCTACGTGTTCAAATACTTCATTTGAAATGATGCCATCGAATGAATTGTTTTTAAAGGGTAGAGTTTTTCCATTGTATATCTTAAGAGTAGTTTTAAGGCCTAATTTATTAAGGCGTTTTCGTGCAGTTTTTTTTGCATCCGCATCTACATCAATTCCTTCAAGATTTGGAAAAACTTGACCAGTATAGCCAATTGTTAATCCTTGGGAATAGCCAACGTCAAGGAGTTTGGCTTTTTTATTAAAATGATCAAGTAATAATTGAACGGCTCGTTTCCCTCTAGTGGGAGTTGTTATGGCAGTCCAAAGGATATAGTCATCATCCCAACAATATTGTGGGCTGGATTTAATATCTTTGATAGTTTTTTCAATTGAGAACTCTTTAAACTTTTGCATTTTATTTGGGGACAGCAACAACAAGCGGGCATTTATAAATCCAGTATGGTTTTCTCACAGTTTCTGCTTTTTCGATTTTAAGGTACTTACTCACTAGGTGAGCAAGTTGATCAACTTCGCGGAAGTTATTTCCTTGATCTAGGTATTCTAATATTTTTCCAAGAGGTCCGATATCTGGTTTCCCATCAAAAATTAAAAGCCGCTTAAAGGAGACATTGGTAGTAAGCCTCTTTAATATATGCTCTATTTCTTTGTTTGTTAAATGGTGGGTTACATTCATGATAATAACAAGGTCGAATGAACCGTTCAATTTAGGAATATCCATGGCATTTAGTACCATAAATTTAACAGATTTTGTCTCAAAATTATTTTTGGCATATTCAATATAACTTTCGCTCATGTCAATCCCAAGATATTTTTTAGGATTGATATATTTCATAAATTTTCCTGGTCCACAACCTATTTCAAAAATGGCATTGTGAGGATATTTCTCAATATATTTCTTTGCAACGCGAGGAAAGTCCATGCTCAGGACCACCTGTATTAGATTGTAAAAAATAGGAATATCAAGAATTTTATTGAGCAAGCTTATGATCATTTTTTAGTTGACTGCTTAAAGTGATGGAGTGCTACTAAATATTTTACTGTATCTGGGAGCAATTTTACTGTTGATGTTTTATTTTCATTTCTTAAAAATAGAACCGGTATTTCTTTTACACACAAGCCTTGAATGGTGCTTTGGGCTATGACCTCGGTGTCCCAAAACCAGTGCTTGTCTTTAACCTTAGAAAGAACTTTTAGAATTTTTTTTCTATTAAAAAATTTGTAGCCTGATTCTGTATCTTGAATTTGAAGCTCTAATACATTTTTAACAATAAATGAGTATATTTTACTTGATAAGAATCTCATCAGGTTGTTAATTGGAAAGAAGCTAAAAGGATAGTGTCTTTGCCCTACTATAATGTCTGCCATATTATTTTTTAGAGCACTTACAATTTCAGGAATATATACCGGAGAAACTTCTAGGTCAATATCTATAAACCCTGCGACTTCTCCCTTTGCAATTTGTAGTCCCTCTATTACAGTTGCTCCTCTGCCCTGGTTTTTGTTGTGAAAATACGTGTGTATTTTTGGATTTTGCTTGCTTAGTTTTTTTATCAGCGTGGTTGTATTATCAGTGCTTTTGTCGTCAATGAGTATTAACTCATAGGAATGCTTGGAATTTTCTAAAATAGATATGATTCTGAGGATACTCTTTTGGATATGCTCACTCTCGTTATAACAAGGAAGAATTAGAGATAAATCAATTGTATTGCGCTTTTTTATCACGAGCGAATTATATCAGAATATATGTTAGAAGAAATGTTATCTATATGTTATCATGAATAGAAATTATGAAGCATCAACCTAAAAACAAGCATATAATAGATTTTTTCAAGGCAAACTGGATACTAGTATTAATTTTGCTATTGTCTCTTTTTGTCCGTTTATACGGAGATTTCCCAGGATATTCAGAAAATCATCCAGATGAAATATTGGGATATGGGACTGCAGTACACATGTTCTATAATAATCTAGAGCCTAACAGTTTTGACTATGGAGGAGGAAGACCTCTGATACTTTTGATAGTCTTCAAACTATTGTTTCTTCCGATTCAGTATGCAAAGCTTCTTTTTACAAATTCAGAGCTATTTTTGAAGTTTTTGTTGCATGGAGGAGCTCACTCATATCCGGAATATAGCGATATACTATTTGGTCGTAATCTTATATCTGCATTGTATTGGGGTAGATATATTAATGCTGTTGTTGGCGCATTAACGGTTGTAATAACCTATTTGTTGGCAAAGATTATGTTTAATAAGCGTGTTGGTTTGTTGGCTGCATTTTTTCTAGCTTTTAATTTTCGTCATGTATTATCCAGCCATATTGGGGTCCCGGACGTTTTTAATGGGTTTTTTACTGCATTTTCTCTCTATGCGTCTTTCTTATTATTTAAAAAGAACACTACTCGAAATTATCTATTTGCTGGGTTAATTGCTGGAATTTGTGTTTCAATCAAGTATCAATTTTTTCATCTTTTTCCTCTATTCTTGGCACACTTGTTTTGGGTTTATAAGACCAAAAGATTTTCTTATCTCTTTGACAAGAAAATTTTTCTTGCGGGTTTTGTAGTAATAGTAATTTTTGCTATTCTTAATCCGTTTCTAATCTTTAATTTAGAGCAATTTTTTAGAGAAAGCAGATATAATTATCTTCGCTATCAAATGGGAATCGTGAGTTTCCGTCCCTACTCATATTTTTATCTGTACCACTGGGGCTTGGGAGAGATAATTTCTATAGCTTCAATTTTAGGAGGAATAGTGCTTCTCTTTAAGGAAAAAATAAGATTGTTTTTTCTCTTGTTTTTCATTGCACCATTTTTCTTTTTTATGACTATTTATAGCGTAGGAGGTATATATACAAGAAACTTCACAACTGTGATTCCGCTCGTTGTAATAATAGCTGCGTATTTTTTCGATTGGCTCTATAAATTTCTTAAAGTTAGAAATGTTTTTTTTGCGTATTCTATACTATTCGTACTCATAGCTGTCGCAAATTTTACTCAGACAAAAGACTCTTTTGTATTAAGTTACTACTATGCAAAGCCAAGAAATTCTGATGTATTGGTAAAATGGATTGAGGACTATATTCTCTCAGAGGTAGTAGTAAGAAATTATCCTCTTGATCTATCTTCAGAGAATCGAACTATTTTAAACCAAGCTATTCAAAATAAGAATATTAAGATGTTGCCGTGGAGCTACAATACAGGACCAAGCTCATTGGCAGAGTTTCAAGAAGAGGAGATAGATTTTGCAATTATTAATGATGCACCTTTTCAGAGCATTACCTATTGGTGGCGTCTTTGGACTTTTGATAGTATGATTAAGTATTCGGATGTTCCGTTTGATTTTATTATGAATGGATTTCATGGGCTGAGCTTGGCAGAATTAATGAATTATTCTGTTGCAGAATTCTATAAGCCATATCAAGCGGTAAGTGCAAATAACTACTTAGTTTTTAAAATTCCAGGTAAGATTACGGACGTAGGTGAGAGGATAAATGAGTTTCACTTTAATAGTGAGGAGGATACATGGACGCTTACTGGTGAATTAAAATTTAGTCCTGGAGTATTTAATTTTGTATCTTCGGATGGAAAGGAAGAAGAAGGGTCAATTGCGATAACAGGAGGTGGTCAAGTAAGAAGTACATCAAGAATTGCATCTTTTCCTATTCCTGTTATGCCAGGGAAAATTTATACTGTGCGTGGTTGGATAAAAAATGCACCAATAATTCTCGATGTGGAAAAGGACGCTTTCTTAAGACTGGATTTTTATAATAGCAAAGAAGATCTTGGAGAGCTTGGAACGAGAGTTGCCATTTCTGCCCGGGTTCCAATTTCTGACGAATGGGTTTTGAGAGAAGTTTCTGCAAAGGCGTCAAAAGAAGCGCAATATATGACCGTAAGTTTTCAACGAGAAATTCAGACGCAGGGCTTTTTAAGCTATCTTGATGACGTTGAAGTATTTGAGGGTGGTCTTGAGCCGGTAGAAAAGTTTAAGGAGATTCCTTACATTAAACCAACTATTCAGAAAGAGGATATATACAGTAATAGTTTTTTATAATATGCAAAAAAGTCACTACGAAGATTTGTACGATAATCAAGATACGTTATGGTGGTATAAGGGAATGAGGTTGATAAATACAACCTTGCTTAATAAATATTTTTCACAAAAGAGGGGTTTAAAAATTCTTGATGCTGGATGTGGGGCAGGTGCTGCGCTGGGATATCTATCCCAATATGGAGAAACAATAGGAGTTGATATATCAGATGAGGCTTTGAAATTTGCGAGGAAGCGAGGAAAGGTGAAAAAAGCAGATATAGCGAATCTACCCTTTAAAGATAATTCCTTTGACTTAGTTTTTTGTTACGGAGTCTTATATCATGTGTGGGTAAAAGATGAGCGAAAAGCTTTAGATGAGTTCTATAGAGTATTGAAGAAGGGAGGCACTCTTTTACTTGAAGAGCCTGCGTATGATTGGTTTATGGGAAATGAAGATATGATTTCTTTTGGTAAACATAGATTTACTGCATCAGAATTAAAAATTCTTTTGAAAGAATGCTCATTTAAGACTTTGAGGTCTACATATATAAATAGCATTCTTTTTCCACTTGGAATTGTAAAAAGACTTCCTGAAATTATTGGTTTAAGACCCAGGAGACCGGTAAGTGATATTTTTGAGATGTCAGGTATTATAAATTTTATATTTTTAAAAATCTTACAGCTAGAATCCAAGCTATTAAAATATATAAATTTTCCTTTTGGAATGTCAGTTATTTGCATAGCAAGAAAAAACGAAGAACCTAAGACAGCTAAGAAGTGAAAAAAAAAGTTAAAACTTATTATCTTCTTATTTTTATTCTTATTATAGGGGGATTGTTACGATTTTTTGGACAATATCCTGGTTTTCCCGATAATCACCCCGATGAGGGAATAAGTTTTACAACAGGTGTTTATATGCTCTATCACTTTATGGAGCCTAATATATTTTA
Source organism: Candidatus Roizmanbacteria bacterium CG_4_9_14_0_2_um_filter_38_17 (assembly GCA_002788855.1). Lineage (NCBI taxonomy): Bacteria > Candidatus Roizmaniibacteriota > Candidatus Roizmanbacteria bacterium CG_4_9_14_0_2_um_filter_38_17. The sequence goes on from PFSB01000006.1 coordinate 89,109, forward strand.
TTATCCCGCAGGAGTTCCATTCATACAGGCACTCTTTTATCTTATCTTTTTTATTCCAATAGTTCTTCTTAAGTTATTTATTTTACACCCAGAATATATTTTCGAGTTTTTTTCTAAAGGATTTATTTTTTTTACAAAATATCATGATGCCATTTTTGGGGTGAGAGATATAAGTGCCATGTTTTGGTCAAGATATATTGTAGGTCTTGTAGGTTCGGGTACAGTATTATTAGTATATTTTGTATCCAAGAAGCTTTTTAATAGACAAGTTGCTCTTTTTGCAGCATTATTTCTTGCTGTTAATTATCGTCATGTTTTAGGAAGTCATATTGGTTTACCTGATACATATAACGGGTTCTTTTCTCTCTTCGCATTTTATACAAGTTACTTATTACTTGAAAAACAAACAAGGCGAAGATATATCCTTGCAGGAATTGCAATTGGATTGGCAGTTGCGATGAAGTATCAGATATTTACCTTTATTCCTTTTGCTTTTGTTCATATTATTTTATTGATTAAAACAAAAAAAATAGGAGCAGTTATTAATAGAAATTCTATTTTAACAATTTTTATTTCAGTTGCTGTTTTTTTTCTTATAAATCCCTACATTCTCAAAAATATAGATGAATTTAAATATCATGCGGATTTGACATACCGTTGGTATCAAATGGGAAACTACCAGTTTCGTTTATATCCATATTTTTATCTTTTTCATTGGGGAATTGGAGAGTTTGTCTCTTTTGCTATTGTTTTGGGTGCTGTTTTTATGGCTAGAAAGTCATTGCTAAAATTCTTAATGTTAGCCTCGTTTATTGTGCCGTTTTTCTTTATGTTAACTATTTACAGCAATGGAGGAATATATACTCGAAATTTTAGCACTGTTATTCCTTTTCTAACGATTATTGCAGGATATTGTGCGTGGATATTTTTACAGTACTCTAAAAAATATCGATGGGGTTCTTTGGTTCTTATTAGCTTGGTAATCTGTATTAATATTCCATCCTTTAATAATTCTTTTCTTTTAAGTTATTACTATTCAAAAACATGGAATTCAGACATTTTAATGCAATGGATGGACAAAAATCTACCTTCAAATATTACCCTTCGTAATCATAACCTTGTCTTAGCTTGGAAAAATAGAGACCAATATTTCTCAATACTAGAGAACAAGCATATAAACCAATCTGATTGGGAATATGCTTATGGACCTAGTTCGGTTGCTGAATTTCAAGCAGAGGAGGTTGACTTTGTAATTCTTAATGATAATAGATTGCAAAACGTGACTTACTGGTGGAGAGGATGGAGTGCGGATAAGTTAATTAAATATTCAGAGGTTCCCTATGACTATATTATGAATGGATTTTTTGGCTTGAGTGCTGCTGAGCTTATGAGTTATAGCGTTCATGAAATATACAAGCCATGGCAAGCAATGAGTACTGGAAACTATATTATTATTAAAATTCCTCAGAAGTTAGATGATGATGGACGTAAGATTGCAGAGTTTCACTTTGATGTCGAAAGTGATATGTGGAGTATTAGAGGTCTAATGAATCTTAAGCCACCATCCTTTCGTTTTGTTCCGACCATAGGAAAGAATGGGAATGGTTCGGTGGCAATATATGGGAAAGGAGAAGGAAATACATCTAGAATTAGCTCGTCCGCGATTTCTATAGAAGCTGGAAGAACATATACTGTTAAGGGGTGGATTAGAAATTCAGCAGAAAAATTAGATATAGATCGAGAGTCCTTCTTAAGAATAGATTTTTATAATGACATGAATAATCTGGACACATTAGGAGTAGGTGTAGCTGTATCTCCAAGGGCGCCCATATCAGATGAATGGGTTATGGAGGAAGTATCAGCTAAGTCACCTTATGGTGCAAAATATATGACTATCAGTTTTCAAAGGGTAAATCTTCCACGGAGTATTTCATTGCAGGATTTTACGAGTTATCTTGATGATGTTGAGGTATTTGAGAGCGAGAGCGAGGCTATAGAGAGCTTTAAAGAGTTGCCTTACATTAATAATCCTACAATTCTGCTTGAGGATTTATATCCAAATTCGTTTTTTTAGCGTCGGGATAGAAATAAACAGAATTTTTCAGTATTTGTTTTACGCAAGCATCTTTGGGTTCAATATGAAAAAATATGTATTGAGCGTATTCGGCCCCGAAAGGATAAGAAATAGTATCGCCATCGGGTTGTCTATTTAATTTTCTTATTGGATACTCTTCAGGTAGATTGTGGGGGGTATAAATCCAGTCTTTCCCGCCGGCAGAAACTCTAAAATATCCAAGGGTAAGTGGACTGCAGTTTTCTTGCGAAAACTGCCATTCAATACGATTTATAATTAGTTTCTTTTTCAGATTAAACATTATTCCTTCTTCGGTTATTTGATAATATACATCAGTAAGCTGTGCTTCTTTAAGATAGTTTTTTAGAGTATGCTCTGTGTCATTTTTCCAGATATTTAAGATACTTGTATCGTCGACTTTTATTTGATAAATAGGGTTTAGTGTACGATTGTAGTATCTACTGCTGTAGTAGATTTCATTGAAGGGTGTTCCAGAATTGAGACCAATAACATATTCACCATTTTTTAAGTAGCCGCTACGTTCTATATTTGTATATGCTAGATCGTTTCTAACCCATAGTGCTGGTAAATTGGTCATTATCTCTTGAGATAGTACCAAAGTGGAGTTTGGAGGAATATTGTAATTTGTCCATTGGATAGCTTGCTTGTAAACATTTCCAAAAGTATTTCCCCAATAAGGAATATTTTTTTCTTGTGCACCTTTTAGTCCGCCAATTAACGGGTTAAAGTAGACGTTCTCATTTGGATGAATCGAAATTAGCTTAGCAGTAATTGGAATGAAACTAAGAATAATTAACAATTGTGATAAAAACACTAGTTTTCCTGTCTGATTAACCAATTTGGCTGCTCCAATTCCAGACAAAATGGCCAGAGCAGGAATAAATTCCATGATCTGACGTACTCCTCCATATATTCCAGCATGTGGGACTGTAACTCTTACAATAGGAATCAAAAACCAAATCAGGACGAAAATTTCTGCAAACAATTTCTTTTTTATTCCAGATCTTAAAATATAGAAAATTCCTATGCTTGCAAGAATAATTGTTACGATGGGCGTGGTGTATAAGATCCATTCAGAAGCATATGTATTAAGACCTAAGTGAATGAATCGTTGATCAAAATCCGAGCTGATACCTAGGGATTTATAGAAATCAATAATTTGGATAAACCGTGAAATGGGTGATTTCCAAAGAAAAGGCCAACCTACAAACAATATAGTAAATGCAATTAGTGGATACATGAGAAACGTGGGGGTCAGCTTAAGGTATTTTTTTATCGATATTTTTCTAAAATATATATAGATTACTAACCATATGATCATAATTGGTAAAGCAAAGAAAATATTAAATTTTGTTCCTAAGGCTAATCCGAACAGGGTTGCAGAAAGTAGTATCCAGATTTTTTTAATTTTAGTTACTCCGTAATAAAAAAAGATAAGTGCAAAACTAAAAAAAACAGTCTCAGGAATGTCTTTCAGATTAAAATGAGATTCTCCAAGAAAGAGTGGATATGTTACTAGAGATAAAACGGTAATAATTGCAGTAAAAATACCAAATTCTTTTGATACCCATATATATAGACCTCCAACAAGGATTGATGCAAGTAGAAGTGGGTATATATGATACGAATCAATATCATTTATAATTCCCATTTTTTGAAAAAATATGAAGTTAAAAAGGGAAGAAAAAATATCAGAAAGAGGAGGGTGTCCGGTGTCATTATTAAGATAATAATCTGCAGAATAATAGTCAACTTGATAAAAACTTCTCCTATTAACCTCTTTATCAGGAGAGAAAAACAGGGTATCGTCTTTTTGGTAGTATATGTTGCGAGGGGGGAGATTATTGTAGGTCAAGTTTTTGGTTAGATAATAGTTAAGGTAAGCTTGTCCGCGAGGAAGATGATTAATTGTATCCCAATCGACTCCATAATGAGGTAATGTTATAAGGCCAAAGACAAAAAAGACTACCCCAATAATTAATCCAGGAAGCCAAGGGTGGAACTTAAATTTATTAATTTTTGCTATGGATTTTGTCATTTTTCCAAATGGTTAAAATGGGAACTCCATCTACTTTTACCTCATGAACAGGATCCAGTGATTCTATATATAGACGCTTATCCGTTGGTATTGTCAAAAGCCAGTTATAGTCGGTTACCTCCATCAAGTATTCGCCTTTTTTCTCTTTACCAGAGAAGTAGTGATCGCTAAAATTAATGTCTTTTCTTAGGCTTATTCTGGGTACATTTTGAGTATACCCTCTTACCAGAGTGAGATTTGCGTCTTTTTCAGTGTTATTGTTGAGCCAATCTACGCCTTGTTTGTAAGGGCTTCCTAGGGTTACTCCCCAGTCTGCAAAATTTCTTTCTCTGGCTCCAGATAAGCCCCCAATTAACGGGTTAAAATAGACGTTTTCGTTGGGATGAATGGAAACTATTTTTATTGTTATAGGAACAAATATAATAAGCAGAATCCATTTAATTTTTTTTAATGATTCTGGTTTTAGCTTTATTATTTTAAATAAATATCTTATGCCTTGAATTGCTCCAATACCGGTTAATATTGCCATTGCGGGAATATATTCCATGACTTGTCTTACTCCACCATAAATACCGGCTGTTGGCGTGCTTACTCTTAGTAGTGGTACAAGAAACCAAAAAAGAATTAATAATGATAATTTTGTTTTTTCTTTAAATCCACTATTAATGGTGTAAATTATTCCGAGAATAAAGAGCAAAAGAGTCGACAGGGGAGTAATAAATAGAACCCATTTCCATGCATAAGTATTTATTGCTCTAAATAAAATATAATCAGTAGGCTGGTATAACCGAGATCCGATATCTTGATAATAAGATAAAATTGACAATACGTTTTTAAAATCCTGCCATAGGAACGGCCAAGATAAATAAAATATTAAGAACGAGATGATCGGCAGCAAAAATAAGGATATTGAAACTCCTTTTGTAAAAGGCCATTTCATTTTTTTAATCTTGTTCCACTTATACAATAATAACCATGGTCCAAGAATTAGGGAAATAAATATAATATTGAGTTTTGTTCCCAGAGCCAGACCAGTGAAAGCTGCAGATGCCAAAATCCATTTCCAGCTATTACTAGTTATCCCTTTAAAAAAAGTAAAAAGGGTTAAGGTAAAAAATGTTGTTTCTACTGGGTCTTTAATATTAAAATGAGATTCAGAGAAAAATAGAGGATATAAGATTAACGAGAGAGACGCAATGACACCGCTAAATAGTCCAAAATATTGTGTGACAAAAAAGAATATTGAACCAACAAGAACAGTGCTTGTTACTATGATAAACAAGTGGTAACTTTGTATATCATCTAGCCATCCTAGCTTCTGATAGAAAATGTGATTGCTTAAAGACGCAAGGATTCCATTGATCGGAGGATGTCCGCCGTCAAATTGAGCGTAATAATGATACGTATATCTGACCTTATCCTCTCTGTCGTACTGATAGATACTTCTCCTAAATTGTGAAGTATCTTCATATTCAACGTCTTTTGGTATTTCGTAGAAAGAACTCTTTTCATAATGGCTTTTAACTCTTAGCAGTTCTTTATAATTTTCTTTTCCTGTTAACAAGTAATAAAGATATGCTTGTCCTCGCATATAGTGCGCAGGCTCGTCCCAATTAATACCGTAATCTGATAGTGTAAATAATTCAATCAGAAAGAAGCTGAGAATAATAATTAAACCTATTGTAATTTTTCGAAAGTACATAATTTTTTTGCAGAGTATCTATATTATTATATAGTACTTTTCGGTTTGTTTATTATTGGTAATATGCTAACATGGAAAATATTCTTCGTGAAATTATATAAATGAATCTAAACAATAAAAAAATCCTTGTTACTGGTGGGGGGGGATTTCTGGGGCAGTATGTTGTTAGTGAGTTAAAAGCTAAAGGAGCAGAAGATATATTTGTACCAAGATCTACAGAATACGACCTTCGTAGCACATTGGTCTGTAAAAAAGTTGTAAAGAATGTTGATGTTGTGATTCACCTTGCAGCCCAGATTGGTGGAATTGGGTTTATTGGTGAGCACTCGGGTGAAATTTTTTATAACAACTTAGTTATGGGCGTGGAGCTTATGGAAGCGGCGCGTAAGGAAGGGATAGAAAAATTTGTAAGCATTGGAACAGTATGTGAATATCCCAAGAGTCCGCCGTTACCGTTTAAGGAAGAAAACCTTTGGGATGGCTATCCTGAAGAGACAACTGCTCCTTACGGCTGGGCAAAAAAGATGTTAATAGTGCAAGGAAACGCATATAAGACACAGTACGGATTTAATGCAATTCATCTTTTACCAGTTAATCTATATGGGCCTGGGGATAATTTTGTTCCAAGAACAGCTCATGTTATACCAGCTTTAATCAGGCGTATAATTGAAGCTCGAAATTTAGGTAAACCTAAGGTTGAGGTCTGGGGGACGGGGAAGGCAACTCGAGAATTTCTCTACGTTAAGGATGCGGCGGAAGGTATAGTATTGGCAACGCAAGAATACGATAAGCCAGAACCAGTCAATCTTGGTTCGGGTCAGGAGATTGCAATTAAAAAAGTAGTAGAGTTAATAGTCGAACTAACGGGGTATAAGGGAGATATTGAGTGGAATAAGTCTAAACCCGATGGGCAACCACGCAGACAACTTGATGTTAGTATGGCCAAGTCCCAATTTGGTTTTTCAGCTAAAATGGTCTTTCGTGATGGGCTAAAAAAGACAATTGATTGGTATGAACGTCAGTTATGAAAAAAAACAGGTTATATTTTTTTCTATCTATCTTAATTATTTTAATTTCTGCTTTACTTACTTTTGGCAAGCTCCCGTTTGCTTTTTTTCAGCAAGATGAATGGCTAATTTTTGGGAATTACCTTTACTGGCAGAAAGCAAGCTTGAGTTGGTTTGAAAGATTATTTTATGGTCAATATACTCATTTTATACCTTTGAGTAACCTATTTTCTTTTACTCAATTCAAGCTGTTCGAGGTAGAATTTTATCCATATGCGGTCAGTAGCATTCTGCTTCACTTCTTGAATTCTCTTCTAGTTTGTTGGCTTGGGTGGCTCCTTTTTAAGAAAAAAATTCTTGCAAGTATTGCTGGGTTTTTGTTTCTAATTAATTCAATATCCCATCAGGCAGTCACCTGGATTGCGACTGCCTCTGGGACGGAAGGGGCTGTTTTCTTTATTCTGCTATGTTTAGTATTTTTTACTAAGTATCTATTTGATAAACCAGATAAGAGGAGATATTTATATTCATCTTTGTTATTTTTGATGATCTCTATATTTTTTAAGGAAACATCGGTATTTATCTTTTTATTTCTTCCGTTATATACGTTAATTGTAAAGTTTGATAGAAAAAAGATCAAAGAAACTACAATTTTCTTATTAATATTTGGAGGACTATATGTTGGTTTACGTTTGGCAGTTCCTGCTTTTTATGAGCAGCCTGAACCCTCAGTGGTTGAACTAACTCAACCAAATCTAGTGACATATGGTTATCGAGTAGTTAGTATGCCATTGAGAATTTTGACGCAGTCTGTAATTCCAGTAGAGTATATTATTAAAGCAAGTAGATTTTTTATTAAAACTGCTTATCCTCAGTTCATTGCCATTGATAATGCACCAAATCCGTATATTGTGGAAAGTATTGGTGCAGACACTATTTCATTTGGTATAGCAATAATTTTACTAATTGGCACTTTAGTTTTATGTATATATTTGAAAAAATACAAAATGGAGCAAAACGCACGTATATTGATAATCTCAATTATTGGCATAGTTTTAAGCTCATTTCCTTTTATTTTTGTTCCTGGAGTAGCTGGATTTCTTTCTTTATTGGATGGTAGACATTTTTATCTCACTGGCATTTTTACTTCGATATTTATAGCTACTGTCTCTTTTGAGTTGTATGAAATTTTTAATCGGAAGAGAATTATCTTACTTACATTAATATTTGTTTTTTTAGCTCTTTCTATTTTGCATATTTACAAAATAAGAAACGATATTGCCAAGCAAATAGCAATTGGCGACTTGAGAAAAGGGATTTTAGAGAATATTTTGAGTAAATATCCTACTTTGCCAAAAAATGTAGTTTTTTATATTCCAAGTGATAAATCTTTCTATGGAGTGGAGGAAAACATCATGCCTTTTCAATCCGGTTTTGGGCAGACGCTTTTGGTTTGGTATAATGCATATGGGGAACCTTTTCCAGCGTGTTTTTTTAACGACCAGTTTTTGTATGTACAATTAAGCCAAGGATATAGAGAATGTGAAGGTAGAGGGTTTGGGTATTTTCGAGAGGAGGGTAAGCTGGATAAGTTCATGGAACAAAGTAGTATTAAGAAAGATGAGGTAGTGGGTTTTCAATATATTGCTTCTGAGGAAAAACTAGTTGATATTACAAAGGAAGTCCAAAATAAAATAACTCAATGAGATCGTTACCATTGGTATCTGTTAATGTTCGTACATATAATTCTGCTAAGACTCTGAAAGAGACCTTGGAATCGGTAGTAGCTCAGACTTACAAAAATATAGAAATTATTCTGGCAGATGGATTTAGTAAGGATAACACTATTAAAATAGCCCAATCTTTTGGAGCAAAGGTACACTTTGCCGATAAGCTTGGAGATGCTAGAAAGCAAAATCAAGTCAGAAGTCACGGTAAGTATGTTTTATCTCTTGACTCTGATCAGACTTTAGAGCCAAAGGTAATTGAAGAATGTGTGAGATATTGCGAAGAGGATGGATATGATGCCATTACCATATCTGAAAAATCTGTTATTAAAAAAGGAACCTATCTAGAATACTTAATTGCTTATGATAAGTGGCTCATAGATCAAGTTATAGATGACGGTATTTTATTCGGTACAGCATGTCCCAGATTCTTTAGTAAAAAAATCTTAGAGAAAGTCAAGCTATCTCAAGGTCTCTCTATTTTTGATGACACAATTCTGTATGCTCAAGTACTGCGCCAAGGAGCAAAGGTGAAATATATGAAATCTTCTTCAATCTTGCATCAGGAGGTAACAAGTTGGAGTGTTCTTGCTAAGAAATTTTTTCGTTATGGACAGGGATATGCGGTTGCTTGGAAGCAAAATCCTACCACTATAGCTACGCGTTCACTACCACGACGTTCATATTTTAGTACTATTGCTTTAACCAAACCTCATTTGCTTATAGGTTTGCCAATATTGTATCTAGTTAAGGCGTCCTCGGCGCTAATGGGCTTACTTTATGCATCGGTGTCGGTAACTCCATTTGAGATAGAGCATTAGAGTAGGTCTTTTTCCAAGTGTTTTGTTTACTGTATGCTATAGCCACTTTGCGCATCTTGTTATATTTCTTTTTGTCATGCATGAGATCTATGATGGCTGATGCGAGGGCTTCGGGATTGTCTTTTATTCTAATGGCTGCCCCAATTTTCTCGATTTCTTTTCCAAGTGGAGGAATGCTTGTTGTGATGATGGGTAGACCAGCTCCAAGGTATAGACGTAGCTTGGTAGCGTCTCCATATTTCCGATGAGATCTGGGAGTGTCCAAATATGGAGCTACTCCAATGGAATAAACATTGATTGCATTTGTGATATCAGCAACTTGAGTTATGAAACCATGAAAGACAACGGACTTGTCTAGGGAATACTTTTGGATAAGACTTTTAATTCTTGCTTGATCGGCGCCATTGCTTCCAAATATGTGTAAAGAGCTTTTTGGGAATTTTTCTAGTACATAATGCATTGCTTCTACTGCAAGATCGGGACCATTGGATTTTGTTAATGTTCCTGCATATACGAGTGACAAAGGTATCTTTTTTGAAAGTGGTAATGGAGATATCTGTTCCTTGAATAGCGCATTTGGAACAAGGATGACAGGTGCGGATTTACTTGGCTTAAGCCCGGCTTTAATCCTAGCGGGATGCATTGCAGGTGATACATCCCATATATAATTCGTATGATAGCAACACATTCTATCAAGCCATAGGTAAAGGCTGTTAAAAAGTGAGCTGCCATATCTGTTAGGGGAATAGTCAGAGACATAATATACTACCTTATTAACTTTACCCATTTTACGAAGAATAATACCAGCTAGTGTATAGATAGACTCCATTCCTATGAATAGTTCAAAATTTTTCTTTGATCTTATAGCAAGCTCAAGAGTAGCAAAAATGTCACGAATCTTAAAAAACACTTGGGTAGATATTGTGTTTTGTAACATTAACAGTGGATACATGAGGATACTAATAACTGACACGCGATTTACCATTTTTTTGTCTGAAGAGTAAGTTTCATATTTTGTAATTACTGTTGATGATCCGGGATGGGGTCCGTCAATTAGGTCTATGTGTTTAACTTGCGGTTTAAAAAAGCTTAACATTGGTTCAATCATTCCGTTGATTGCTGTGCGCTCGTTGTTTTCCCAGAGGGCAAAAGTTCCAATTAAAAGGCTCTTTAACATATAAGGTAGTTTACAATACTTTGAGATAAAGTTAAAATCATCCCATGAGTATTAAGCAGGTACTAGTGAAGTTAGGTGATAAGCCTTATTATTTGGCGATAGAGCGGGAACTGGAGGGAATAGAAACTGTACTTGATCTGGGCTGTGGCGCAGACTCACCGCTGTCAGAGGTTGCTGGAAATTATACATCTGTTGGAGTAGATTTATTTACGAAAAGCATAGAAATAAGTAAGCTCAAGAAAATACATGATAAATATATCCAATGTGATGTGACCAAAATTAATGAGAAGGTTAAACCAAAGTCGTTTGATGTGGTTATAGCGTTGGATTTGATTGAGCATCTTGATAAAAAAGAGGGAATAAAATTACTTGAGAAAGTAGAAAAAATTGCGACAAAAAAAGTTATTATAATGACACCTAATGGCTATTATGATCAAGAACCATACGGAGGAAACCCTTACCAAGTTCACAGATCTGGCTGGAGTGTTGATGATTTTCAAAAACGAGGTTACAATGTTAAGGGAATCAGAGGGTTAAGATATTTACGTGGTGAATGTGCAACTTTAAAATACAGACCTTGGTTTTTTTGGGGAGTAGTTGCAAGTATTACACAGTTATTTTTATATAACTTTCCTAAGTTTTCATATCAGCTTTTTGCAGTAAAAAGTATTAATAATTCATGACAAAAAAAGCATTAATAACTGGTTCGGCGGGTCTTATTGGTTCTGAAGCAGTGCGATTTTTCAGTAGAAAGAATTATGAAATCTTTGGTATTGATAACGATATGAGGGCTTATTTTTTTGGTAAGGAAGCGAGTACCGATTGGAATAGAAAAAAGCTTGAAGAAAGCCATCTAAACTATAAGCATCTGAGTATAGACATCAGAGATGAAAAAAAGATAGAGAAGGTATTTAGACAGAATAAGTTTGACGTTGTTATACATACTGCCGCTCAGCCATCACATGATTGGGCAGCTAAGGAGCCTCTGACAGATTTTACGATAAATGCTAATGGGACATTGATTTTGCTTGAAAATTTTCGCAAATATGCTCCTGACGGTGTCTTTATTTTCACGTCAACGAATAAAGTATATGGTGACCGTCCAAATTCACTTCCTTTTGTAGAATTAGAAACTCGTTATGAGTTGCCTAAAGATCATAGGTTTTATCAAGGAATAGATGAATCAATGAGTATAGACAATTCTGTACATAGTATCTTTGGTGCATCCAAGATTGCCGCGGATATTTTGGTTCAGGAATATGGTAAATATTTTGGTCTCAATACGGCTATCTTTAGAGGTGGATGTTTAACTGGTCCTGCTCATAGTGGTACTCAGTTGCATGGGTTTTTAGCTTACTTAGTTAAATGTATTGCAATCGGGTTAGAATATAAAATATTTGGGTATAAAGGGAAACAGGTGCGAGACAATATCCATTCATATGACTTGGTAAATGCTTTTTATCATGTTGTTCAAAACCCTCGAAAAGGAGAAGTGTATAATATGGGCGGATCTAGGCACTCAAATGTTTCCATGTTAGAGGCTATAGAGAAAATAGAAAAACGGCTAGGTAAAAAGGCTAAAGTTGTTTATATCGATGAAAATAGGATAGGAGATCATATTTGGTATGTTTCAGATGTATCAAAATTTCAAAAGCATTATCCTAAGTGGGAATATAAATATGGAATTGACAGAATAATTGAAGAGCTATGTAACGTTTATAAGAAATGAAGTATAAGAAAGTATTGATCACTGGGGGTGCGGGATTTGTAGGCTCTAACATTTGTCTTGCTCTTAAGAAAGAGTATGCAGGTATTCATATTCTAGCCTTGGATAATTTGAGGAGGAGAGGATCAGAATTAAATGTGGGGCGTCTAGCGGATGCTGGAGTTGATTTTATACGAGGGGATGTACGAAACCAGGAAGACTTGTCAGGAATAGATCCAGATCTGATTATTGAGTGTTCAGCAGAACCTTCTGCACAGGCTGGAGTGACATCAAGTCCAAGCTATGTTTTGTCAACAAATTTGATTGGTGCAATTAATTGTTATGAAGTAGCAAGGAAATGCTCAAGTGATGTCATATTTATATCTACAAGTAGAGTATATCCATATAGTGTTCTTGAAAATATAAAATATGAAGAGACTGAGTCAAGATATAAAATCCCTGAGAATATAGAAATGGCAGGTGTGTCTGTAGACGGTATTAGTGAGAAATTTCCTCTTCCAGGAAAAAGGACTTTTTATGGTGCTAGTAAGTTATCTGCTGAGCTTATTCTTGAAGAATATAGGGAGGTATATGGTGTAAATGCATCCATTATTCGCTATGGAATGATAGCTGGTCCATGGCAGTTTGGCAAGGTTGATCAGGGAATAGTTGCACATTGGTTAGCTAAGCACAGTTTTGGTGGAGAACTATCTTATATCGGATATGGTGGACTAGGCAAACAGGTTAGAGATATTGTGCACGTTGATGATGTTGTTGTCTTATTAAGATATCAGCTGGAACATCCAGCTGTACTTACAAGTAAAATATATAATGCTGGAGGCGGAGTTGAAAACAGTATTTCTTTGTTAGAGTTAACTGATTATTGTCAGGAAGTTACAGGTAATACAATTAAAATTGGAAAGAATGACAAAGCAAGACTTGGCGATATTCCGCTATATTACACAGATAATTCAGAAATAACTAAGACTACGGGTTGGAAGCCAAATAAATCCATACAAAACATTATCGAGGATACATATAAGTGGCTTATTAGTTACAAACAGCAACTTGTTGGGTTGGTAGGATGAAGTGGTTAAAGGGTCGTAAGCAAGATATTTTAGGGCTCGCTATTCTCATTGCTATAAGCATGATTCCTTTAATTTGGGTTAGTGGCGGTTATTTGCTAGATGGGCACGATAATGTATTTCCTCTTGTGCCTCAAGTATTTTTACACGGTAGGTTATTTACATGGATATCAAATGAAGGTTTTGGACTTGATCAAACGCGCTTCATGGGAACAATACCTATGCATTTGCTGGAGGCATTACCAGCGATGCTTGGATTTTCGATTACCGTTGCACAAAGATTTACATATATTTTTTGGATGTTGGCAATGTCACTATCGATGTACTTATTTGTTCGAAGAACAGGTCTTGGAAATTGGGTTGTAGCAACAATAGCAGCAGTATTATATGTGATTAATTTTTATATATTACAAGCTTGGTTTATTGCTGAGGTAGCTAAATTTTCAGCGTACACAGCTTTACCTTTGCTTCTGCTGGTATTTTATGAGGTCTATCGTAAGCGGTTATCTATATTGACCGGATCGTTACTAAATGGCTTAATCTTGTTTATATTTAATGCTGGTGGCTTGTTTGGCATTCCATTGTATGGAGGTTTAATTACCACTATTGTCGTATTTGTGCTTTTCTTCTCGCTGCATGATTGCCTTAAAGGTTCACTATCTACAGCTTTTCGGTTTTTGCTATTAATTTTAGGAACTTTAATTTTGGCTGTTTTGGCAAATATGTATATGTTGTTGCCTGTGTTTTTTGAGCTTTCAAAGGCTGTAATTGACGGTGTTGCTAGTGTGGGCGGTGTGGAAGGGTTAATTGAGTGGGCGGGTGTTATAAGCAAGAATACAAGCTATAATAACTTATTTAGATTGCAGGGTGTTTCGGAGTGGTATGACAATGCTCAGCATTCTTATGCTTCTAACTATTTAATGACTCCAGTGCTAATATTGGCAAGTTTTGTTCCGCTCGTAATTTTGATTCTACCCTTATATACATGGAAAACATGGTCTATAGCAAAAAAACACAGACCTTTTGTATTGTACCTCTATTGGTTATTCATTATTGGTTTTGTTCTGTCGGCCGGTACACATGCGCCATTGGGTTTTGTGTACAAGGCTATGATGAGATATATACCAGGTTTTTTGATATTTCGTACCCCGTATTATAAATTTGCACCTACAATATTCTTTTCGTTTTCCATTATTGCTGGAATTACAATTGGTTTTTTTATAGACAGATTTAAACCTAAAATGCATTTAATTATGACTGTGGCCGTTGTGAGTTTGGTAGTTCTTTATCATTTTCCGTTTGTACAAACGAAACAATTTAATTGGAGAGATGACTTGCGTACTAGGCTCAAGGTGCCTGAATATGTGTTTGATTTTGCTGATTATATAAATAGAGCTGACACTGGGGATAACAGAGTGTTGGCTATTCCTAATTTAAGCAGCTCAACCCAAGCGGATGTTTATAACTGGGGATTTTTTAGTCTATATCCTTTAACAAGGTACTTTACTAATAAGCCGGTGATAATGAACGACCAGCTACTTGATCGGCAGTCTCGCACAATAATAAATGAAATATATCGTAGTTTACTTATTGGAGACAAGCAATATTTTGAGCAATTAGCTAGGTTAGCAAGCATTAAATACCTGCTTGTGCGTAATGATTTTAATTATAAATTGGAATGGTCGAGATCGATTAGTCCGGATGAATATGAAGCCCAGATAAAAAGTTTTTATCCTAATATAACCAGTCTAACATTTGGTGAATGGACACTGTATACCATGCCCGTCAATTATTCTAATGGTGTTGTTTCAGTTTATAAGCCAATTGAAGTGATTAGTTCGGATATTACTAATCTACATAATTTACTGGGTACTCCTTATAGATATTCGCTTAACTCGATAATAGCTGATAGTGTTACGCAGGACATGTATAAAGAAGCTAGTTATAGCTCATTTCTTAATTGTCGACTGTGTGAGGTTGAGAGAAATATCATGCATGTAGATTTTACTGCTTCACGGATTTTACCGAACTCTCCTCTTTTTAAGATAATTCAGTATAGAGAAAATAAGCAAATTAGCTCTGTTGTTGGTGTAGATAAAATAACCACACTTTTGGGAATAAGTAATAAAAGAGTAGCCAGATTAATAAAGATGTATGAGCTTGATGTCAAAGATGAACAGGTACTTACCAAGACAATGGATGATATTATTAGTCAGACCGATATTTTGATTGCTGAGATAGAAAAGATAGAAAATACTGAGGAAAAACTAACGTTAGCTATAAAAGCATCAATGTATATAGATAAAGAACTTCAATATTTAAGAAATCAGTTTAAGAATGAAGCTATACAAAGGGCAAGTAGTAGCATGAAGAGTAGATACTTGATGTTACTTCAAGAGTTTCAACAAGATCTATTAAATATTGAAAGTTATAAATTTGGAGGAAACATTGAAAAGGACAAGTTATTTATATTTCAAGTACCGCGTTCAGGACTTTATGGTTTTAGCTTAAAATATGATTCTAATTTAGGTAAAGTAGGTACCACTGTCGAATTGGTTATAGATAAAAGTGAATCTTTATTGGTAGAGATAAATAATGATTCTTGGATAGATATGGGTGATCTACCCTTAGACAAGGGCGAACATAGGTTAGAGATTAGGATAAATAATGAAGATATTGATATTTTAAAATGGGCAGAGACAGATTCAAGCCTTTATCCAGACAAAAGTTGCTATGGGGCAAAATTAGTCAATGATGATCCAATTGGTTTTGGTTCATTTAAAATGAGGTTTAAGAATCCTATCGCACAAGGTGAGGAATATATTTTCTATGAAATAAACGATGCAATAGAAGGTGGCGTGACTAATCTTAGTACTTTTGAGTATCAAGAAGATGTATCTGACACAACTGAAGATCTTCGATTTTATGACGTTGAAGCAATGGGAAAAAGAGAATTTGTTTTTTGTGGCAACACACAAGAAGATAGCCTATCTATTCTTCCTCACACAACGCAAATATATTTTCCAGTTGTATATATGCGAGAGTTGGACCAACAGGTTATAGTGCATAAACTAGTTGTTGATTACACAAAAATTAATCCAACTCATTACAATGTGAATGTTATAGGTGATAATGGAGATGTAACAGTAGTTACATTAAATGAAAGATTTGACCCAGATTGGGAGCTCTTAATAACGGATGGTAGTGGTGAGACTAGCAAGGTGCAGAACCACTTTGAATCTGATTATTATGCTAATAGTTGGTTGATTCAGAAAGATGGAGATTATAAACTAGAGGTAAGGCACGCTAGTCAGCGAAGATTTACTGTAAGTGCAGTTATCAGTTTATTTTTTGCGGTTAGCTCTGGTGCATATATTTGTTACAAAAAATTTGTTAAAAAGAATGATTAAAAACCTTATAAATCGGGTATCTGAAGCTAGTACAAAGATGGATCTTAAATTTGGTTATACATTGATGATTGTGCTAGTAGTCATAGCAGTTTTGAGCAAAGTTCCTTATGCAAATTTATTCATAAAAATAGATATTATGACTATGATTCCATTGGTTATATTGGGTGTGTTTTTTCGTTTATTAGTTGGAGCGAGTCTGTGGTTAATAATACCAGTGCTTTTTCTACTTATACTAATTAGCAGTATTTCTGAGGCAGTGATTACATATACTTCATTTATATATGGACTATATTTAATTATTATTTCTCTTCTAAGCGTTACATATATGCTGTATTTATTAATCTTTTTTTCTGCTCTATTGCTAATAGATACAGTATTTGGAGTTGGTTTTTCAGAAATATTAGGTGTTTTTTTATATATATCTTTGGTAGGAGTTATTGTGAAATATAGCTATCAAGAGATGATTCAATCTAATAAATAGTGTTGCTTAATAAGTTGAAATTAGGTTTAGTTTTGGTTGTTGTTTTTGCTGTGTATAGAGTTTGGTTTCGATTGGGAACTTTATCTGCTGGGGATTGGCCTTATCTGTATTTAGAAAATATTGGAGAATTTTCATGGTTTCCAGAAATTAGATTTTTGTGGCTTGGATTATATTATCAGATTCCAGCTAAACTTTTTGTGCAAGTACTGGGATTATCATGGGAAGTGGTTGAGAGGGTTATATGGTTTGTACCTTTTGTACTGCTTTGTGTCTATTCAAGTTATCGTTTAACTAAATCATGGTTGGGGGTATTGGTTTATACAACCAGCACATATATATTAATGGTGGTTGGAGGGGGACAGATGGGGGTAGCTTTTGGATATGCACTGGCGCCTTTGGTGTTGGATTGGTTTGTAAGAGGTAGGAAAGGGTTATTAGGAGGGTTATTTGTTTCTTTACAGTTAATGTTTGATCCTCGAATGGCATATATAACTTTGTTTGGGGTGGTTTTGTATTATCTAGTAACAGACTGGAAAAAAGTGAGGCTCATTATTATTCCTTTGATTATTGCATTTATTTTGAATCTATTTTGGATAGTTCCTATAATTATGTCTGGTACGGGGGAATATGGAGATATATACACAGGTGGAGAAATGGTAGAGTTTTTTAGTTTTGCAAAGTTTGAAAATGCAATTTCACTTTTTCATCCAAATTGGCCTGACAATATATTTGGAAAAGTGGGATTCCAAAGGCCTGAGTTTATGTTGCTGCCAATTTTGGCATTTTCCAGTCTTTTGTTCTCAAAAAAGCCTAAAATATTATTTTTTGCTTTACTAGGGTTAGTTGGTTCATTTTTGGCTAAAGGTGCAAATGAACCCTTTGGTATGGTCTATTTGTGGCTATTTGAACATGTTCCTGGATTTGTGATGTTTAGAGATCCTACTAAATGGTATCTATTAATTGCTTTAAGCTACTCTGTCCTTATTCCATATGTGCTTAATAGTTTCAAGGTTAAATGGGTTGTGTGGTTATTTATTGTTTATTGGGTAATTTTAATAAGACCAGTTTGGCTAGGTCAGCTTACGGGTACATTTGAGCCAAAGGCGGTGCCAGGTGAGTATATTGAATTAAAGGATTTTATTTATGAGCAAGATGGTGATTTTAAAACACTATGGATTCCTGGTAGGCAGAGATTTGGATTTGTATCCAAGAATCATCCGGCAATTGAAGCTTCATCGTCAGCTGAGCTTTCTAGAAGTGAACTTCTAAATAAAAAGGTTAAGTATATTATTGTTCCTTACGATAATCGCGAGGAACTGTTTATTGAGGATCATAAGTATGTTCCAGCTCTTAGAGCTGAACTCATAGAGGAGCTTGGGCAGTTATCGTGGCTTGAGCATAGCCAAATAGAGAATATAGATATATTTGAAATTAAAGCAGATAAATAATGTTTAAGATAAGGGCTAAAATATTAGTGGTAGCAGTTATCCTATCTTTAGGGTTAGGCTTTATCTTACATAACTATGCAAAGTATCCACAAAGAGGTGCTAGTGCTGATGAGTACACCTATTCATTTCTAGGTTTGAGTCTGATTAAAGACGGTGTTCCAACGTCATGGTCTCATTTTTCGGCATACAAGAACAAGTACTCATTAACGATTAATAATGCCTACTTTCCAGTAGTATATCCATATTTTGATCATCCACCGCTTAATGGACTCTTAGTGGCATCAGTGGCACTTTTAAATGGTGAGCGGGAGTTTTATCAGATTAATCTTTCTACAATTCGTTTAGCACCCATATTTTTATTTATGGTTACTTCAACGCTAGTATTTTTAATAGGCAAAAAACTATATGGCTATAAGACTGGGTTATGGGCTCTCTTAATAAATATAACTACTACTATTATTGTAATGAATGCGCGTGTGGCATTTGCTGAGAATCTTTTAACTCCATTATTTCTACTAGCTTTGTACTTATATATACTATTTAAGGACAAACTTCGTGTACCAATCGTATTATTATTGGGTACTCTCTCGGGTCTTGCTATCTGGACTAAAGAGCTAGGGGTAATAGTCTTTATATCCTTGCTGTATCTTTTTATTGAAAGAAAGCAAAGCTTAAGATTGACGCTTCTACTAGTATCAACGACCCTCCTATTTGGATTTGGTTATGTATTATATGGTGCTTACTTTGACTGGGGATTGTTTAAGGAGATAATATTCATTCAATCTACTAGAAATATAGGTCCTGATAATCTCCTGATACTTCTGTTTAAACCAATTATTGTCAATAAGGAGTATTATGATGGGTGGTACTTCTTGGGCTTACTAAGTATATTTACAGCTTTAATTAAATATACAAAACATAAAATAATTATTGTTCCTGCTATGACATACTTTCTATTACTTATAGTTAGTGCTTCACAAGATATTATATCTGGCTGGTATATGATACCCTTGTTTCCTTTAATGTCTATATTAACTGCGGCGCTATTGGTTGAGAGTCAGCGCAAGTTTAATTGGTATCCATTAGCGATGTTACTGTTTGTAGGGTTGTCACAGATGAAGTTAATATTTGAGCCTAATTTTGGATTGGCTCCTTCTCAATTTAGACTGTTCATGGTGATTATGTTTTTACCAGTTATTGGAGCGATGATGCTACAAAATAAGCGTGTTTATAGCTATTTAGTTAGTATCTGGTTTTATTTATTCATCCTGGGAAATGTTTATTTGACATATAATTATGTACACCCAGCTTAAATGAAAATACAGGATATTGGTTTTATTGCGGTTTTATTGGTAGTTTTGGTTATGAGGAAACCTCGCCTTTGTGTTGTTGTTGGATTAGCTTGTTTTGGATTATCTATTCCTTTGTTTGCTACTTGGACATTTTTTACAGCACAGAGGTTGACTTATTATGCCGGCGCATTTATTCTTCACGCTGTTTTGTTACAGCTATTTATTAGTACACCCCGCAAGTAGCCCTGAATTGCTTTGGAGTCAGAAGGGTTACGCGTAGGCGGACAAGTTATTTGAACTTGGCAGGACTAATCTAAGCGAGGATAGCGTAAGTTAACTGGGGCATTGCAGAGCTCAATAGCATACCCCACGTGCTATAATATCTACAATAATGCAGAGATCTGATTTATATAACAATACAAAAGATATTTTTTCTCATTATGGGGTTAAGAAAGCAGCAGTTTTTGGCTCGTATGCTCGTGGTGATAATAGAGATGATAGTGATATTGACATTCTTGTTGAATTAGGTAGATCTATGGGTTTAATTGATTATTCTGGATTAAGGCTGGATTTACAGGATAGACTAGGGATGAAAGTAGATCTAGTTCAGTATAAAACAATAAAACCATCAATAAAGGAGTATATCTTAAAAGACGAAACTGTATTATTTCAAGCGTGATGAAAATAGCTACTCCATACATTGAGAATATTTTAGATTCAATTGTTCAGATTGAAAAATATTTAACTGAAATTAAATATGATAAAAAGTCTTTTCTAGAGAATATTGAAAAGCAAGATGCTGTTATTAGACGACTAGAAGTTATAGGTGAAGCTACAAAGAGACTAGAAGAAGATTATAAAAGCCAGTTTCCTAATGTTCCCTGGAAGAATATGGCAGGGATGAGAGATGTCCTAATTCACGACTATGACGAGGTGGATATTGACTTGGTTTGGGATACTGTAAGTAAAGATTTGGTTGTGCTCAAGGAAGCTATTAAATAAAATAGACTAGTGTAATATTTATGTTTACACTTATTTACAGCCCCTTTTAATGTGGGTGGGTTGAAACAGAATAGCAACCCATAGTGTTTGACAAATAGGCTTTGTTTTGTATACTCTTTGTATATGTCAGAAGCTAGACCAGGTATGGTTGTTTATGATGGAGCGTTAATGCAAGCACACGATGTTGCAGAGGAAATGTTTTGGTATGTCTACGGTGACGATTTATCTGAATCCAGGGAAATAGTTGCTGCGTACCGCAATAGGGCTGTTGGCTGTGGCTGTGGTAGGTGCCAAAAGGACGAGCATCGTGCATGGAAAGGGGAAATACAAAAGTTTATTGATCCCGAAAGTTTAAGTAATCTTTTTCCACATATAGACTGGTAGTTTTTTCACCCCTTCAGTAGCCCCTTGAGATTAGATCAGCTATATTTTTCCCATCTCTGACTGCTTGGTTGGTTCCTCGGTCTTCTGGATAAACTTGAGCCATATTTACTAAATAGAGATTATCTATACCGGTTTTTTTGTTTTAAAACCGGGTTTTAAAACAAATATGTTTCTGTCTTTAATCTTAGCAACTCTTTGGCGTCCACGCCTGAGTGCTATTGTGGGATTAGTATGTTTGTTATTGTCTATTTCTCTGTCCGCAAGTAGCCCTGATTTGCGCCAGAATTAACAAGGTTTGAATCTATCCGGGGGAGCGATTGTTGACAATCTGTACAGAATTATGTAAAATGAAGACATGACAATAACAATACCCATAACACAAGCAAGGGAAGAATTGACGAGCCTTGTGGATAATGTCAAGAGGAAGCTAGATGAGTATGTAATTACAGTTAATGGAACCCCTGCGGCGGTTGTGATATCTTCGGCAGAGTACGAATCTTGGAAAGAAACAAATGAAATTCTATCTGATTTGGAACTTACAAAAGCTATAAAGAAGGGTGAGAAAGATGTAGATAAAGGACGGATTTATTCTCTTGAACAGCTGAGAAAAGAATTGAAACTTGTTTTTTAAGTAAGATGTATAGAATACTTATTACTTCTCAAGCTAGAAAAGAACTCAAAAAGATTAAAAAGAAATACCAGCAAGCAATAGTAGAAATACTTGTTGAGCTTCAAGAAAATCCCAGATCAGGCAAGCCCCTAACGCGAGAGTTGACTGGAAAATTTTCTTATAAGGTAGGAGTATATAGAATAATATATACAATTAATGACCTAGATAAGACAATCCATATTCTAACAGCGGGTCATCGTTCTAGTGTATATAAATAGCTTGTGTGAATTTTCTGCAAGGACAAAACTTGCAGAAAATTAGTATTCACCAAAGATGATTTTGTCTGCAATTGATTTTCCATCTCTGACTGCTTGGTTGGTGCCTCTGTCTTCCGGATAAACTTGAGCCATGTTTACTAAATAGAGATTATCTATACCGGTTTTAACAGGTGGGATATAGTTATGATAATTTGTGTCTACGATGGGTTGAGCAAACTTATCTCTAAATATCCAATGTGCATCTACAAAGGACTTGTTAAATTTGGGATTAATTTTCTTTAGTTCTTTAACAATTAGCTCAAATAAGTCTGTTTTATTCATGGTCATTAACTCGTCCGTCTGGGCTGGGTAGGCACCAGCATAAAGCAAGTGAGCTCCACTATATTTATTTGGTGATACAAAATTAGTATGTTCAACTACAGCCAGAATATGTGAATTTGGATCGTTAACGTTTAGCCAATAGATATCTTTCATAAATTGTTTTTTTAGTTGCAAGATGGCCACCATTGCCCCACGATACTTAACCTTAGCCAGTTTTTCTGTATATTCTGCTGGTAAAGATGGGCAAAGCTTGGCAAAGACTGGATTTGGGGTTGTGACAATAATTTTGTCATATTGCAAGGTTTGACCTTTTTGAACTTGCAGGGTCAAACCCTGTTTGCTTGAAGGTTTAATTTCAACAATGTCTGAATTGGTATAGAGATTTACCTGCTTATTCCTAAGCTTCTCTAATAGCTTATCAATTAATAATTTAAATCCTCCATCAAGATAGACCAGCTCCTCATTAGCGCCGTTTCTGGATTTGCTTCGAAGATATAGCCTTGACCAGAGCCAAGCCATGGATATGCTGTCTGCGTGTTCTCCAAACTTTCCCTTTAAAAGTGGTTCCCAGATTATCTTATATGCCCTTCGGCCCGCGTATTTGAGAATCCAGTTGCCAGCTGACAACTGTGCTAGCTTTTTCCAATTTTTATCAGTAACAAATTTTTGTAGATATATTGCCACAAACCCCAGTCTAATTCGGTCAATAAGGGGTAGAGGAGAGAAATGAAGTAAGTCTTTTGGTGTGGAGAAAGAGTAGATTTTACTGTTGTAGTGGATACCTACTGAACTTGGTAAATAAAGTAGCTTATGATCAATATTTAGTTCGTGAATAAGGCCAATAATATCTTTGTCAGATTTAAATAGGTGATGATAGTAGCCTTCAAAACCTACTCCATTTACTGTAAGCAATCCCAGTAGTCCACCAAAATTAGCATTTTTTTCGTATAGATCTATCTGGTATTCGGGGTTTTGTGAGAGATAATAGGTTGTGCTTAATCCTGACATGCCTCCTCCGATTATTGCAATTTTTGTTTTCATGCTCAATTTAAGGCTTAGCCTTATTTCGCTTAATACTTTACTTTATCTGTAACGTCTATAAAATCATAAGGATGTTCAAGGTCAGATGTTATATAGTTGTTATCAGGTAATAATTCCAGATTAGTGTTGAAATATTGATTAAAAATTACTCTAAAAGAGTTAACTGGAGATATGCTGGGATACAGTATCTCTTGCATGTTCATATTGGGTAGATAATAGGCATTTAGGATACGCATTTTAACTCTAAGTGCGTTATCACTGAGCGTTCTCCAATCCATATCTTCACCGCAGTGACCCCAGCCATCGTCTTCTGCTAATTCTGGAATAATGCCACAGGGGCCTTCGTCTGACTGAACAATAATGATTGGTTCAGATTCTGAATTAAGCAGAATGTTATCTACAATATCTTGGATAACTTTGTTGGTATAGATTAATTGATCCAGATAACTGTCTGAATCACTTTGGCTATTTACATCACTTTCAGTTATATGGTTACCTTCCCTGTCATAAATATATGGTCCATGGGGAAGTAGCATATGGACAAACACAAACTTAGGACCAGACTTTGTTTTAGTGATCTGCTCTAACCTCTTAACTTTAGCTGGAATCCTTAACTTCTGCTCAACCCGAAGATAGTTTTCTTCACCGAATTCAACAGCCTGCATTTTGGCAAGCACTGGTAAGGCTAGTGTGGTCTGCAAGAACTCTCTGGAGAACTGATCAAGCCCTAGAAAGCTCCAACTATATACTTCGTCTGCTAGAGTATTGTCAGCTGTAGGAAACCACCACGACCCAAGGTGATAATAGGTATATCCTAGTTCCTTCAGTGCTAGTCCAACTTGATGTTTATTCAGCATACTGTTAATGAGTGTTTGGTCCTCCGACTCTTTCCCATATTGATCGGTAAGATGGTTAAGATAGGTCATGTTTAATGAAGAAGCGAGTGACTGGAATGTTTTAGGGTAATTTGCAACACTTTTATCTGTGACATAAAAGCCTGCGTTATTTAGGTAGTTAGTAAACTCTGCGTTATCATAATCTAGTTCTGATAGTAGAGTAGAGTTGGCAGCGTAGCGGTCGAAGATGAGGTAGTATATGTCTGGTTTAACAGCGCTTCTTAAAATCCCAAAGCTAGCTTTGGGATTGGAAGCTTGATTGGCATTAGAGCTTGGTTTGTGGGAGATAATGGTGAAGGCAGATGAAAGTAGGAGAACAATGCTCATTATAAAAAATAGCTGATTAAATTTCTCGACAAAGGTCCCACCTTTCACTTTGTGAAAGGAACGACCAAGTCTCGCATTTTGTATACCTAAGCTTATGAGAAATAACTCTGATACAAAAAGAAGCTTATCTGGGCCAACTTTTAATATTCCAAGATCTATATTAAATTCTGGTGGAAATAGCTGTACCAAATGTCCGTGGGTAAAAAAGATTAAAATAAATATACTTGCAATAAAGGCTGTTTTAGCCTTGTTTCGGATAACCATTATTAATATTAATGTAGTGGAAACGGTTGCTAAAACTGAATATGCTAGGGGTTTATATACCATATTAATTGGAGTCTCTGCTATATTGTGGGCATAGAGAAAAAGAACTGAATATATAGCGAAAATGACAGGGTTGAGTAGTACTAATTTTTTTGACATAGATATCATCTAGATTTCAGCCAGTATAGCGTTCGTTTGGAACCAGTAATTTTGTGTTTGGATTTTGTGATGAAATATTCATCAAACTCTTGTTCAAACTGGACTTGAGTATACTTGTCAAAAATATCTTTGCGACTTGCTAGCATTTTCTGAACTTGGGAATCTGTTTTGGGAACAAACTCAATAACCAAATTAGCTGTAATGCTATGCAGATACTCTGCAATACTGCTCAAGGGTAAGTTGTTGGAAATAGCTAGGTGATGGATTAATGCCAATGCCAGAACCAGATCGACTGGTCCACGCTCAATAAGAGACATACGCTCACAGTTTTGCCAACCGAGCGCAGGAGATGGATTTGTTAGGTCCTGGATCAAAGGAAGAATATTATTAATCTTTATATTATTAAGCTTAAGATAATTGCGTTCAACTGCTAGAGGGTCAATGTCAAAGGCGATGACATTTTTTGTGTAAGGTGCAGTGGTTATGCTAAATTCTCCGGTATTTGCTCCTAAATCCCAGATCTGTTTAGGCTTAATCTTTTTAGTAATGTCTTTAACTAGCTTTTGTTTATGTGTAAAAGCTTTACCAGAATAGTTGGTTTGGTTGTAGTAGTCTCCCCATTCTGTCTTGGCGATATTCCAATTTAAGCTTTCTATGGTTGATTTTAGATTGATTAATATATTTGTTAACTGAGTTTTTGAAATTCCTCTTGGGTTGGTTTTTACAGTTTCGTGTTTGTCAGCATAACGTTTCTGACTTTGTGCATGAAGATGGATGTGGGTTGCTATTCCAAAATTTAACCACGACTTTTTAGGTAATAGTTTAGAAGCTAAATCCAACGGAATTCCGTCTATATTTGTTCGTAGGAGCTCCCGGGTGCGAATATCTGCATATGACATGAGAGCTAGTGGAGCAAGAAAGTGTTGGCAGAACTGTTTGTAAGCCACCCAAGGCTCTTTATTCTCATATTCTTGGAAAGACAGAGTATCTATTAATATAGCTTTATTTTTAATAAACTGTATATTAAATGCACTAGCATCTTTTAGGATCATGTTATGTTTTAAAGCTATTAGAGAGATATCTAGCGTGGCAAGCGCAGCAACTTTAAGTTGAGAAAAACTCCATTCGTATGCATATGAGATAAAAGGTATCATGTCTGGCTTAATTACCTTGTATGACAAAGCTGGCTCAGTTGATTTTTTAGTTGATTCTCTGTGTGGGATTAATAAACTCTTTTCTAAGAGGTCTTTATATAGACCACTTGATATGAGCTTGTCATAATTACTCTTATACGACTTATTTATTTGTCTGTAGATCGCGCGGCCTTCGAGAAAAATGAAGCCGGATGGATCACGAAATGAGCCTGGAAGCTTAGTTGTTTTTTTCATCAGCACTGGATTTTGGTTTACGTTTAAAGAGCTCAACTATTTTGCTCCAGCCAGATTTAAAGACAACAGCCCCACCTATTATTGAAGCTATAAGGATCTGAAAGACATAGCTACCCGTACCAGGATCGAGGTATGCGTGAGCATGCTCGGGGAACAATAATACACTTAGTGTTAAGAGCAAAAGCAACATAAAGTGTATTTTAGCACTGTTTAAGCTAAAATTGAATTAGATATGCGAATAGGAGTAGATATTTCACAAGTTGTGTATTCTGGTACGGGAGTAGGTGAATACACTAAAAGATTAATAGTTAATCTTGTAAAGAACGATACGAAGAATGAGTATGTGTTGTTTTTTTCAAGCTTAAGAAGAAAACTACCAGATTCTATAGCTAAGATCCAGAATGAAAACGTAAGCATCAAGAGGTTTTATCTTCCACCTACTTTATTAGATATACTCTGGAATCGTTTGGGCATATTTCCGATTGAATGGTTTATAGGAAAAGTAGACGTCTTTATTTCCAGTGACTGGACGCAGCCGAGCTCTCGCTTGGCTAAACTAGTAACAGTAGTACATGATCTTTCTCCATTAAAGTTCCCCCAAGAGCACCACCCTTTAATAGTAAATGTTCATAAACGAAGACTAGATAAAGTAAAAAAACTCTGTAGCATGATAATTTGCGATAGTAAGGCAACTAAACAAGACTTAGTTGAAATGTTAGGTATTAGTGAATCAGGTGTAAAAGTTGTTTATCCTGGAGGGAAACTATGATGTTAATAGGTGTTGATGGTAATGAGGCTAATCAAGACACAAGGGTAGGAATTGGTAGGTATGCGATGGAACTGCTATGGCAGTTCTACAATTTTCAAATACCAAATATCAAACTCCAAATTTATTTAAAAGATAAACCGAGAGGCCATATGCCTAAAGAGAAAGATGGGTGGGAATATAAAATTGTTGGTCCTCGAGCGTTTTGGACACAAATAGGTCTACCAATTGATCTATTTTTAGACAAAAATAGACCAGATATATTCTGGACACCAACACATTATGCTCCGCGTTTTTGCCCCGTCCCAAGTATTGTATCGATCATGGACACTTCGTATCTACACTATCCAGAAATGTTTAAGAAAAGAGATCTATATCAATTGACGAGTTGGAGCAAATATTCAATAAATAACGCAGCTATGGTTTTGACTATCAGTAAAGCAGCAAGAGCTGATATAATTAAGTTCTATAATGTTGATCCGACAAAAGTAGTGGTTACTTATCCGGGGATTGTAATGAATAAAAATATACTAACGAATAAGATTTTAGCTAAATATGGAATTAAGCCCAACTTTATTCTGTATGTTGGCACGCTTCAGCCACGCAAGAATTTAGTTCGCTTAATAGAGGCATTTGGTCTGTTGGAAAATAAGACGTTGCAGTTAGTTATAGTTGGAAAAAAAGGTTGGTTGTTTGACGAGATATTTACAAAAGTAAATGAGCTAGGACTGGAAGATAGAGTTATTTTTACAGGATTTGTGCCGGACGAAGAACTTTCAAGCTTCTATCAAGAAGCCAAGCTAATTACTTTAGTAAGTCTGTATGAGGGATTTGGGTTACCACCTCTTGAGGCGATGAGTTATGGTACGCCAGCTGTAGTTTCAAATGTCTCTAGTTTGCCGGAGATTGTTGGTGAGGCGGGTATTTTAGTTAATCCAGAGGATTCATCAGATATAGCCTCCGGAATAACGAAGGCTCTTACTATGTCTGATTCGGCTTATAATAAGCAAAGGGAGCTGGCAAAAGCACAAGCAGCTAAGTTTAATTGGAGTGACACAGCTAGAGAGACGCTTCAAGTATTGCAAAGTGTAGTTGGGAATATATAAAGATCGGATCTTTATTAATTATATGAAAGATAAATATGGAGATAAATTAAGTTCAGGTGAGGTTCTACAAAAAGGAATGAATAGGATAGATGGTATTCTATTGGATCTAGAACTTATGATTCTACGCTGGATTGGGCACGTACCATTTCACAGTTTCCGTAAGCTCTTCTATAGACTTTCGGGTATGAAAATAGGCAAGGGCTCGAATATTCACATGTGGGCTTGTTTTTTTGAGCCAGCTGGAATATCAATAGGAGAAGACACAATTGTCGGAAATAATGTATTTTTAGATGGTAGGGCTCCGATCACTCTGGGCAATCATGTAGACGTTGCCGCGGAAGTAATGATTTATTCGTCCCAACATGATATTGATGATCCAAAATTCAAAGCAGTATTTAAACCAGTGAATATTGGAAATTATGTATTTATTGGACCCAGAGCTATTATTTTACCAGGTGTGACGATAGGAGAAGGAGCAATAGTTGCCGCGGGAGCAGTTGTGTCAAAAGACGTAGCTCCTTTTACTGTTGTAGGAGGTGTTCCGGCTATTAATATACGTGATAGGAAACTTGTGGACCCTCAATACATACTTGGACGTGCGCGTAATTTTCAATAATGGACCTTTCGATAATAATCTTAAGCTACAATACAGTAAAGCTACTAGAAGAATGTCTCCAGTCTGTGTTTTTCGGTCTGCAAAACTCTAATCTAAGATTTGAGCTTATCGTGGTGGATAATGCGTCAACCGATGACAGCGTAGCAATGGTAGATAAGCAGTTTAAAGCTGTAAAGCTCATAGAAAGCAAAAAAAATATGGGATATTCCAAAGCAAACAATTTAGCAGCTCGCAGGGCAAAGGGTAAATATTTACTTTTTCTTAATTCAGATATAGTTGTATTAGATAGTGCGATAGATAAACTTCATCGCTTTATTGATCAGAATGTTGATGCTAGTATTGCAGGAGGCAAACTGTTAAATACTGGTGGAAAATCAGCGCAACCTTCCTGTGGACCATTTTATTCATTACCTGTATCGTTTGGTGTATTATTCTTGCGTGGTGATCACTGGGGATTAACAAGATATTCACCAGACGTGGTTAAAAAAGTAGATTGGGTTTCTGGGGCTTGCTTAATGTTAGAAAAAGATATTTTTAATAAGATCGGTGGATTTGATGAATCGATTTTCATGTATATGGATGAGATAGATATTCTTTATAGGGCTTCTAAAAAAGGATACCGGACATACTTTTATCCCGATGCAAAGTTTATTCATCATGGAGCTGCAAGCTCAAAAAGCAATCGTGCTCCGGTAATTAATATATTTAAGGGTCTGGTGTATTTTTATAGGAAGCATCATAAGGGTGCAAACTTGTTGGTTCTTCAACTAATGTTATTGTTGAAAGGATTATTAGGTATAATAGTTGGTATGTTGGTGCGTAATAGGAATATGCGGATAAGTTATAAGCAAGCAATGCGGGAAGCAATATGATGAAAAAATGGCTAAATTGGTTAGATGACAATATCTTAAAAGTGGTGGTGGTTTTCTTGATTGCATTTATTCCACTGTATCCAAAATTTCCTTTATTAGATCTGAAGAATACCTGGGTATATATTCGTTGGGATGATATTGTAATTGCTCTTTCTAGTTTAATATTTGGTATTCAGGTTTTGCGTTGGAAAGTAACGCTAAAAACTCCTCTCACAAAGCCAATCGCTCTGTACTGGATAGCTGGATTGTTAACAACCATATATGCTCTGTTTTTTATTTTGGGAAGCTTGCCTCATGTTTTCCCAAACTTGTCAGTTTTGCATTACCTGCGTCGAATTGAATATATGGTGGTATTTTTTATTGCATTTAATAGCATAAAGTCAAAATCCGATGTTAAGTTGTATTTAATAACATTATGTTTGACGGTTTTTGCGATTATTATATATGCAGTAGGACAAAGATTCGCTGGATTTCCAGCAGTAATAACGATGAATGAAGAGTTTGCTAAAGGTAAGCTCCTTTATCTACCACCGACTGCGCGAATTACAGCAACATTTGCTGGGCACTATGATTTGGCGGCTTATATGGTGCTTGTTATTCCTGTTATATTGGCGGCAATATTTTCTGTAAAACGAATTAGTTTAAAGATAGGACTGACGCTATTATCTACATTTTCGTATATTGTGTTGCTGTTTACGGAGTCTAGAGTCTCAATCGCGGCATATTTTTTAGCGGTTAGTTCTACCATGATCTTTATGCGAAAGAAATTACTTCTTATACCGATATTAATTATAAGTTTTGTGCTAATGAATAATCTATCTGGCTCTTCTGAGAGATTATATAAAACATTTCGAATAAGAGATGTTGCTTTTAATATGGAAACAGGGCAACCTATAGCCGCAGTTGAGGATATAGACAAAGAAACAGGAATAGCTATTGCTGAATCACAGGAAGTTACCAAAGAAAGACTGCCGGTAGGATCAGGATTTATAGGATTACCTGGAGGAGGAGGAAGTGGAGGCGGAGGTAATAGTGCTGGTTCAGGTTTATTAAGTAGGTATGAGCCGAGCGAGAGAATTGAAGTTCGCCAATTAACATATAAAACATACGCTACTCAAGAGCTTGCGGCTACAGGTGGAGCAAAACTGGCGACGGTTTCTGGGAGGTTTTTGATACGCAAAGCTTTAGTTTATGACATTTCATTTACAACGCGATTTCAAGGTGAATGGCCACGAGCAATGGATGCTTTCCGTCGTAATCCCATCCTTGGTAGTGGTTTCTCTACCATAAGTCTAGCAACAGATAATGATTACTATCGAATGCTAGGGGAGACAGGAATCTTAGGAACCTTGACTTTTCTAGGGGTTTTCTTTGCCGCTGGAGTAGTGATTATGCGTAGCTATAAAAAAGTGGATCATAAGCTTTCTAGAAATTTTGCGTTAGGCATAGCTGGGGGGATTATTGGCTTAGCATTTAATGCACTTCTTATTGATGTATTTGAAGCTTCAAAGATTGCATACACACTCTGGATATTGATGGGGTTAGGATTGGGTGCTTTGGTGGTTAGTTATAAGGGTAAGTTTAATTATCTAAAGGAGCTAATAAGGTTAATCATCTCGAAACCTGTGTTAATTGTTGGACTTTTGACAATTGGTTTAGTTTCCTTTCTACCGTTTCTGAAAAATTATTTTACAGGTGATGATTTTACGTGGTTACGATGGGCAGCAGAAGATGGATTTGAGGATAGTTTGGCGTACTTTTTATATGCAGATGGGTTCTTTTATCGACCATTGCAAAAATTGCTGTATCTAGTGATGTTTAATGTTTTTTGGCTGCAGCCTATGGGGTATCATTTCGTGAGTCTAGTGGTTCATCTTACTGCAACTGTAGGAGTGTATTTATTGAGCGATCAGCTTATAAAAAACAGGCGCTTAGCCCTTGTTCCAGCCTTTATTTTTCTTTTTCTAGCAAGTAATTCAGAGTCCATATTTTGGGCTTCTTCACTGGGTAATATGTTAGCTGTGATGACTATGGTGTGGTCTACCTATCTATATAGTCAGGCAAGATTACATAATAAAATATTCCTGGGTGTTTTGGTGTTTGTCTTAAATATTATTGCAATGCTGGCCTATGAGGGAGGGATTACGGCTCCACTATTATTAGTTTTGTGGGAGTTAATATATGGAAGTCGTAAGATATGGCGTTTAATACCTAACTTGTTATTAATGCCAGCGTATGTAGTAGCGAGATATTTTGCTTCTGCGCATGGGTTAGCTGGTGACTATAACTATAACTGGTTAAAATTACCAGTTAATGTTGTTGGTAATGCCTTGGCGTATCTAGTTATGTTTGTGACGGGACCACGCTGGGCAGGTGATTGGTTTAATAGCCTAAGATATCTTTTAAATAGCGAGGTTAAAACAATGATAGCTGTTACAGTCCTAGTTGCAATGTCTGGACTGATATTTATTACTGTGATGATTAGACGCAGACAGTATGTTCCTAAGCTACTTTTGTTTGGAATTGGATATTCCATTATTGCTCTAATGCCATTTTTAGGATTGGGTAATGTTAGCATAAGGTATAGTTATTTGGCCGCACCTGGCTTTGCAATAGTATATATCTATGTTCTTAAGATGGCTTATGATCAGCTTAGAAAAGTTAATTTTTTGCTTGCAATAATTGTCACAAGTTTTATATTTATTGCGACACTTAGCTTTAATTATCGACAGCTTGGAGAGTCTAATAGGGACTGGGTTCAGGCTGGTGAGATAGTCCAGAACACTCTGTTGAGTTTGAAGAATAAATATTTCCCTTTTGCTAGTAAAGGACGTTTTTACTTTGTAGATAGACCAATTCGATATGGTACAGCTTGGGTGTTTCCAGTTGGGTTAGCTGATGCTTTTTGGCATAGTTGGCAAGATCCACGTTTAGAAATCCACGAAGTTTCTTCAATTGGCGAGGGATTTAGACTTGCTGATACTGCGGGTAATTCATATGTATTTATCTTTCGCGATGGAAAAATAGAATTGGTTAAGCATGAAATAGTGAAATTTGAAAAAGAGTTTGTTATTGTTGAATGAAATACAGGATAGCGCTGCTAATAATTCTAATTTTGGCGGTGGTATTGAGATTACGCGGAATAAATAGTCCGGTTGCAGACTGGCACTCTTGGCGTCAGGCAGATACCGCAGCTGTAGCGCGAAACTTTGAGAAGTTTGGAGTCGATGTTCTTCATCCTCGTTATGATGATTTGTCTAATATATCCTCTGGTCTGGACAATCCGATGGGTTGGAGAATGGTGGAGTTTCCTATCTACCAGTTTGTAGCAGTTGGCTTAAAACAAGCGTTTGGTGTATGGTCAATTGAGGTATGGCTCAGATTAATAAGTATATCTTTCTCAACTGGATCTGTACTGCTGATTTATCTTCTTGGGGTCCATGTGGTAAATAAACGAGTAGGACTGATGTCTGCATTAGGCTACGGAGTTTTTCCGTACTCTGTATATTATGGTAGAGTAATTTTACCTGAAGCAACAGCGGTCTTCTTAGCATTGCTATCTATTTACCTTTTAATTCGTGTGAAGAGTAACTTAGTAGCAGTGATTTCATCTGGGGTTGTTGGAGCACTTGTGCTACTGGTTAAGCCAACAGCTGCTTTTATCATGTTGCCGATGATATATTTTGCTTGGGTTAGATTTAAAGGTATTAGGGGTATCTTTTCAATTTGGCCATATCTTTTGGCTATCTTAATGTTTGTTCCATTTATCTGGTGGAGAAACTGGATAGCTTCATATCCCGAAGGTATTCCCGCGAACATGTGGTTATTAAATGGTGATGGAATCCGATTAAAAGGTGCGTGGTTTTACTGGTTATTCGGAGAGCGAATAGCTAAATTAATACTTGGATACTGGGGAGTTGTTCCTCTAGCAATGGGAGTTTTGTGGATGCTAACTAATTCAAAACTAAAGCCATTGCTCTGGTTTGTAGTGGGGGCTGGAATATATCTGGTTGTATTCGCAACAGGTAATGTTAAGCACGACTATTATCAAGTGATGATATTGCCTGCTCTTTTCTTTGCTGTGGCTGTAGGTATTGAGTATCTTATAAAAGATAAAAAAACCTATGTCGAGCGATTTGTTTCTTACGCTTTTGTAATAGTTATTATGGGATTGTCAGTAGTTCTTTCTTGGCACGAAATTCGGACATATTACTGGATTAATAATATGAAAATGGTTGAGGTGGGTAAAGTGGTTGATAATTTATTGCCCAGCGATGCAAAAGTCATAGCACCGTACGGTGGAGATACGGCTTTTTTGTATCAGACTAATCGCGCGGGTTGGCCAATAGGGTTTGAAATAGAAGATAAAATAGAAAAAGGGGCAACTGCCTATGTTTCAATTGATCCATTAGATATAGAGCCTAGAACGCTTGCTGAAAAATATACAGTTGTTGAAGAAGGGGAAGGGTATATTATTATTTCGCTAAAATGAAAATTCTATTTGTCACTTATGATCTACCGTATCCACTTGATGCGGGAGGAAAAGTTCGTGCATATAACTTAATAAAGGAACTAGCTAAAGAGAATGAGGTGACATTGTTTTCTTACTACCGTGATAACTCTCAGCTAAGTTATGTGGATGAACTGCGTAAATACTGTGCTAACGTTCATCTCTTCAAGCGAGTAGCTGTATTTTCACTAAAGCATATAGTTAATACGATTTTGCATCCAAATCTCACTGCGCATATCTCACATTACTACCACTCCGGTCTTAGCCAAGAGCTGGATAAAGAATTACAAACTGGCATCTACGACCTACTACATCTGGAATCATTCTATACAAGTCATCTCTTGGGAGATTACAACGTTACCCAGGTTTTGGGCACAGAAAATATTGAATGGAAGATATATCAAGGGCATTTCGAGATGAAATCTTTTACTAGTAGATTTCCACTGCAACTGGAAGCTTTTCGAACAAGGATGTTTGAGCAGTCTAGTTGGAAAAAAGCCGACGCGTTACTTGCGGTTTGCCTGTCTGATAAGGCTACAATTAGCGAACATACTACGAAATCAGTGTACGAGATTCCAAATGGAGTGGATATTGATTATTTTTGCTACGAAAGTCCAACCATAGATATAAATAAGTTAAAGTTATTGTATGTAGGAGATTATGCCTATCTTCAGAATAGTGATGCAATTAGCTGGTTGTTAAAAGATATATACCCAGCAATAAGAGCCAAGTATCCTAATTCAACATTGACTATAGTTGGCAAGAATATTCCAGAGAATCTTGAAAAAAGCTATGGTGTAACTATCCAAAGAGATGTTGAAGATATTCGTGAAGTATATTCCGATGCAGATATGCTGCTTGCACCGCTTCGTATAAGCTCGGGAACTCAGTTTAAGATACTTGAGGCAATGGCTACTGGTGTAATTGTGCTTACAACGCCTACGGGGATACAGGGATTAAATGCTAAACCCGGAAAGGAACTTGTTGTATTTAAAGATAAGAGAGATGTAGCATTGGCAATAGAAAATATTCTAAAGTCTCAAAATACAGCTGAAGAGATGTCCAAAAGAGCAAGAGAACTTGTTGAGAAAGAGTATAGCTGGAATATGATAGGCTCAAAATTAAGATCAATTTATAAAAATTTAGTGAAATGAAATTGGCAGTAATTATTGTTAGTTATAATACAAAACCGTATCTTCAGAAGTGTTTAAAGACGTTAAGCAAGAGTAATTATCCTACTAAAGACTTATCTATTGTTGTGGTAGATAATGCGTCAACAGATGGAACAGTAGCGGAGCTTAAAGTGTTATTTCAAGATGTTACATGGGTTAAGCTGGATGAAAATACCGGATTTTCCCGTGCCAATAATATAGGAATTAAGCGAGCCGGTGAGGCTGATTATTATCTGTTTCTAAATCCCGACACAGAAGTTTTACCCAGTGGGTTGTCTAAGATGGTCAGTTATCTAGAAAGCAATCCAGATGTGGGTATTTTAACTCCGTATGTTAAATTAACAGATGGTTTAATTGACGATGCATGTCATCGGGGATTTCCAACTCCCTGGAATGCTTTTTGTCATTTTTCTGGATTAGCTTCGATGTTCCCACGCTCGTTGCTGTTTAATGGTTATCACTTAGGCTATAGGAGTCTAGATAAGATACACGAAATTGATGCGTGCGTAGGCGCGGCGATGTTAGTAAGAAAAAAAGTAGGCGAAGATATAGGCTGGTGGGATGAAGATTTTTTTTGGTATGGTGAAGATCTGGATTTTTGTTATAAGGCCAAAGAGAGAGGAAATAAGATAGTATTTAATCCCGATGTTGTAGTACTGCATCATAAGGGAGTATCTGGAGGAATTAAAAAGAAGTCTAGTAATTATTCAAACGTAGATAGATTGACTAAAAAAAGGGCACAGGAAGCAAGATTCGATGCAATGATTATTTTTTATAAGAAACACTATACTAACAAGTATCCCAAAATATTAACATTAATTGTTACTTCGTTTATTCGAATAATCAAAGTAATTAAAGTGGGTATATGAGAATTGGAATTGATACTCGCTTACAAAATGAGAGCGGTGTAGGTAGATACATACGGAATTTATTGCTTAATCTTAGGAAGCTTAATAGCGGCCATGAATATGTTTCAATTAGCCCAGATATTAAATGGCACTCAATTAAAGAGCAGCTTATAATGCCATTTTTAT
The DNA here is from genome assembly GCA_002788855.1 of Candidatus Roizmanbacteria bacterium CG_4_9_14_0_2_um_filter_38_17. Lineage (NCBI taxonomy): Bacteria > Candidatus Roizmaniibacteriota > Candidatus Roizmanbacteria bacterium CG_4_9_14_0_2_um_filter_38_17. Next base: position 125,843 of record PFSB01000006.1, read on the forward strand.
TAGGAAATAAATATAACTTGGTTCATTTTCCTTACTTCAATGTCCCTATTTTTTACTCTGGAAAATATGTGATGACTGTACACGATCTTATTATTAATACTTATGCTACAGGTAGAGCAAGTACGCTGAATCCAGTATTGTATTGGTTGAAGAGAATGGCATATTTATTGGTATTAAGTCTCGCGGTGAGACGCGCATGCAGAGTAATTGTGCCAAGTTTTGCTGTTAAAGAACAGTTGCTTCAAGCATATAATATAGGACCAGAGAAAATATCTGTAATATATGAAGGTGTTGATAAGAAACTAAGCGAAGCTACTGGAGGAGGAGATGTTTTAAATAGATATCAACTTAAAGGTCAGCAATATTTGTTATATGTGGGCAATGCATACCCACATAAAAATCTTGAAACTCTGCTTGTGACTTTTGATAAGATTAGAGAGGGTAATCTTAAGTTGATACTAGTTGGTAAGTATGACTATTTTTACAACCAGTTCATTGCTGCTAACATGAATAGAAATATTATTTTTACAGGATATGTTGAAGATAATGAGCTGGCAATTTTGTATAGAGAAGCTTTGTTACTTATCCAGCCTTCGCTAATGGAGGGGTTTAGTTTACCCACAGTCGAAGCAATGGCCAGAGGTTGCCCTGTTCTTTGCAGTGATATTCCTGTTCATCGTGAAATTTGTCTTGATGCTGCTTTATATTTTAAATCCCAAGATTCTCAAGATCTATATAGTAAGCTTATGGAGCTGATTGCAGATAGAGACAAACGTAATAATCTCATAGAAAAAGGTAAAGCTAGAGTAACAATATTCTCATGGGAGGATACGGCTGCTTTGACCCTTCAAACATATGAAAGTTGCTTTAGTTTATGATCGGGTAAACAAATGGGGAGGCGCTGAAAGAGTGTTGCTAGCTCTTCATGAGATTTGGCCAGATGCACCTTTGTTTACAGGTGTATACAATCCGCAGTCTGCGAAATGGGCTGATGTTTTTGAAGTTAAGCCCTCGCTGATAGATAAGTTAATATTTACTCGTACACGCCATGAGCTGTTTGCTTGGCTGATGCCATTTGGTTTTGAAAACTTTTTATTTGATGATTATGATCTAGTTATATCAGTAACTTCAGCTGAGGCAAAAGGTATTATAACTAAGCCCAAAACTCTCCATATTTGTTACTGTCTAACCCCAACTAGGTATTTATGGAGCAATGATAAGCAGTATCGAAATAGCATTCATCCAGCTATTAGGTGGGTAGCCGATCCTGTGTTAACGTACCTTAGAAAATGGGATAAAGTGGCTGCCTCACGACCAGATGCTTATGTTGCTATTTCAGAGTATGTCAGTAACCGAATAAAGCGCTACTATAATCGAGACTCAGTAGTTATTTATCCCCCCGTATCACAGCTTGCAGACACCCATTCCAGGAGCGTGATACACACTCCTGAAATGGGTAAGGGTTATTATTTAGTTGTTAGTCGACTTGTTAAGTATAAAAAAGTGGATTTAGCGATAAAAGCGTGTGAGCAACTAAAACACTCGCTTGTGATTATTGGAACAGGATCAGAAAAGGACTACTTGCAGAAGTTAGCTGGTAATAATACAACTTTTATATCTGACGTGAATGATGGTGAGCTGGCTGGTTATTATCAGAGTTGCAAAGCTCTCATAGCGCCGCAAGAGGAAGATTTTGGTTTGGTTGCCGCGGAAGCTCAGTCAATGGGTAAGCCGGTAATAACTTTTTATAAAGGTGGAGTTAGTGAAATTGTGAAAGACGGAGTTACAGGTAAGTATTTTAATAAGCAGACGGTTGCCTCGCTTATAGAAGCCTTGGCAGACTTCGATGCATCTGTGTATAATAGCAAAGAAATAAGAAGCAAAAGTAAAAAATTTAGTAAACTTAACTTTATGCGTAAATTTGAAAAACATTCGTTGAGTATGTTAAATACATACAATAGATAAATACTAAACATATGAAAGCAGTAATTTTTGCAGGTGGTGTAGGAACAAGATTGTGGCCGCTGTCTAGAAAAAAATCCCCCAAACAATTTGAGCAAATTGTAGGTAATAGCTCCACTCTTCAATTATCAGTTGAGCGTTTAACATCGAGTTTTACGCCTGAACAAATATATATATCTACAGGAATGCCATATGTAGATATGGTCTCGGATCAGCTTCCAGATATACCTAAAGATAATATTATTGGTGAACCTGAAATGCGTGATGTGGGTCCAGCTGTTGGTTTAATATCTGCGATCTTACGTAAAGATGCTCCTGGTGAGCCATTTGCAATATTATGGAGTGATCATTTGGTTAAAAATGTGAAGCTATTCAACCGTATCTTAGGAGTTGGTGGAAAATTAGTTGAAAAAGATAAAGACAGTATAGTCTTTATTGGTCAAACCCCACGCTTTGCTAGTGAAAACTTAGGATGGATAGAAAGAGATAAAAAACAAAATGAGATAGAGGGGATAGATGTATATGGATTTAAAAGCTGGAAATATCGACCAGATAAAGTTACAGCAGATAAGTTTTTCAAGAGTGGTAAACATCTCTGGAATCTTGGTTATTTTGTTACGACACCAGAGTTTTTACTTAAGCAGTATAAAAAATATGTTCCAGAAATGTACGAAAAGCTCCAGAAAATAGTCGAATTAAGAGGAAAAGCTGGGTATGAAAAAAGGCTTAAGGAGATATATCCAACTTTAGAAAAAATAAGCTTCGATAATGCAATCCTAGAAAAAATAGAGACTGGAAATAGATATGTAATCGCGGAAGACATCGGGTGGAGCGATGTGGGTGCCTGGGAGGCTTTAAAAGAGGCATTAGAGGATGAGCCAGGGCAGAATATAACTAAGGGGAAGGTTATTATAAATAATTGCAGTGATAGCTTAATATATAGCTATACGGGTCAGACCGTTGCGGCCATAGATCTTGACCATATGATGATTGTAAATACTGAAGATGTGCTCTTGATTTGTCCTAAAAAATCTACACCAAAAGTTAAAGAATTGGTGAATAGCTTAGTAGGCACGGATAATGATCATCTTACATAAATAATGTATCCCAAACTTAAACGCGTTTTTGATCTTGTTTGTACAACAATTTTAATGATTGTTTTTTTGCCCATTGCTTTGTTTACGGCAATTGCTATTAAATTGGATACAAAGGGTCCAGTCTTTGCAGATACCCCAGAGCGAGTAGGAAAAAATGGTGTACCTTTTAAGATGTATAAATTTCGTTCAATGATTATGGATGCTCATAATTTACTTAGAAAAGACCCCAAGTTGAGAGTATTATACGAGCAGTATAAAAAGAATAGTTACAAGTTGGTTGAAGATCCACGTGTAACAGTAGTGGGTAAGTTTATTCGTAAACATTCTGTTGACGAGCTTCCACAGCTAATCAATGTGATTCGTGGTGAGATGAGCTTAGTTGGTCCCAGAGCTTATTATCCTGACGAACTAAAGGATCAGCAAAAAAAATATCCACATACACAAAAATCTGTGCAGAAGGTACTTTCTATCAAACCAGGAATCACTGGTATCTGGCAGGTATCAGGTAGGTCTGAGGTGAACTTTGATAAACGAATTGCTATGGATGCAAAGTATGCAAGTAAACGATCATTGTTGTATGATATTTCTATTCTTCTTAAAACACCTTGGGCCATGATTGGTGGAAAAGGAGCGGTGTAAATATGGATTTTAAAAAAATAGAAATAAATAACCAACCAGAAGCTCAAGTTGAGACTAAAGGTTCAAGCAGAAGGAGACTTAAGGTGGGCTTTCCCAAGCTTAAATTCAGTAAAAAAACTGGAATAATCTTGACAGCTCTACTAGGAATTCCGCTTATATTACTAATTGTTTTGGGTGTAGTCGTGGGTATTCCAGCTCGCCAAATTTATGCAGATGCTAAAGTAGCTAAGGATCAACTTCAGGTAACCAATGCAGCTATAAAAAAGCAAAATCTCAAAGATGCTAAAGAAAGCTTAAAAGACTCCAAAGACAAACTTACAGTTCTTAATGCTTCTGTTAGTAAGCTTAACTGGTTTGGATCCCTACCAGTTGTTGGTGCCTACCAAAAAGATTTGAAAAGTTTGGTGACAGCGGGGATAGCAGCTGTTGAGGGAGGTCAAATTGCGGTAGATGCGATTGAGCCATATGCAGATTTATTAGGCTTAGAGGAAGGGACCTCATTTGTAAATAAATCTACCGAAGATCGCTTGCAAACAGCTGTGACGACAATAGGTAAACTGAGCCCAGCGTTAGATGAGATTGCAGGAAAATTGACTATTGTAAGAGATGAAATTGGGAGCATTGATCCAGCTAGATATCCAGAAAAGTACAAAGACCAGGAGGTAAGAGTTAAGATTGTAGACGCTAAGGCTCAAGTTAACGATCTAGCAGATCTGTTTATTGACGCGAAGCCATTTTTAACCGCGCTACCTGATCTAATGGGGGCAGACGAAGCAAAAACATATCTTTTCCTTTTTCAGAATGACAAAGAACTACGTCCAACGGGTGGCTTTATTACAGCCTATGCATACTTCCGGATGCACAAGGGTAAAATTGAGGTAATTCGCTCAGATGATATCTACAATCTAGATAATGCTAGACGAAAGAAAGTTGCCGCTCCTGAAGAGCTATTAAAATATCATAAAGAGGTCTATGAGCTAACCTTAAGAGACAGTAATTTATCTCCAGATTTTAGGGAATCAATGTTGTTATTTGAGGAGTTATATAGTGATGTTTCGGGTAATTTGGAGATAGATGGAATCTTTGCTTTAGATACGCATATGTTGGCAGAGTCGATGAAAATTCTTGGTCCGATAAATGCATATGGTACAACTTTTACAACTGAACCCGATGATCGTTGCGGTGGCTGTCCGCAAGTGGTGTATGAACTGGAGGAATATGCGGACAAACGAGTCGGCTATATACGAGAAAATAGAAAAGATATTATTGGAGTATTAATGTCCCAAATTATGCAAAAAGCGTTAGGAGTATCTCCTGGTCAGTACTGGGGTCGATTGTTCCAGATGACACTTGACGAAGTTGGGCAGAAGCATTTTATTGCATATTTCCATGATAAAGACGCTCAAGCAGGAGCAGAGGCACTTAACTTTGCTGGCAGGATAAAGGATTTTGATGGAGATTACTTGCATGTTAATGATACTAACTTTGCTGGAGCAAAATCTAATATGTTTACAAATCATACGGTTGAACAAGAAATAGATATTGCTAAGGATGGGACAGTTACAAAGACTTTAACCTTAAGTTATAAAAATACAGAACCAGGTTCTCCTGGTTGTAACTTAGAGCGCGGAGGCCTTTGTTTGAATGGATTGCTTAGAAACTGGGTACGTATTTACACACCAGAAGGATCCCAGCTTCTGGACTTTAAAGGTTCAGAGACCGATCCAGTGGAGAAGAATGAATTAGGAAAGACGGTTTTTGAAGGATTCTTTACAGTGCGACCTGAGGGACAAGCGCAGCTAAAAGTTTCGTATAAGTTGCCGTTTAAGGTGAGCTCTACTGAGGACTATAATATGTTAATTCAAAAACAAGCTGGTACAGAAGGTCATAAATATATTATTAAACTGAATGGTAAAATGGTTGAAGAGTTTGATCTTATTACAGATAAAGAACTTCAACTCACCCTCTAGTGGAATCCTTTAAAGCAGTAGCAGTTATTCTAAAGCGAACGAACTTTGGCGAAGCAGATAGATATGTTTCATTATTTACCCGGTCACGAGGTAAGCTTACAGGTATTGCAAAAGGAGTTAGGAAAATGACTAGCCGCAGAGCAGCTCATCTTGAGATATTTAATCAGTCGAAACTATATTTTTCGGTAAACAATGGAACATATTATATTAATGGAGTTGAGAGTATTAATAACTATCGAAACCTTAAAGAAAATGAAGCTAAAGTCCATTTGGCGTTTGCATTTTGTGAGTTGATTGAAAAAATATCTCCCGAAGGTGTTCCAAACAGAAAAGTATACGATGTGTTATTGCTGGCGCTTGATCACATAGATAAGCTATCTGAAGAACTTACTTTGTCTTACTGCGATAAGGTGATAGAAAGATTCTTTTTAAGAGTATTAACTGAATACGGATATATATCAGATACTATGTCAGTTGATGTGATGGAATATGCTCAACAAATCATTGGACGCAAGTTTAACTCAATTGAGGTAGCTAAACGTACATTATGATAGAATTCTTATCATGGATGATTTAATGAAAAAAATTGTTTCCCTGAGTAAGCGACGCGGATTTGTGTATCCTGGTAGTCAGATCTATGGTGGATTAGCTAATACCTGGGATTACGGACCGTTAGGAACTATGTTAATGAAGAATATTCGTGATAGTTGGTGGACGCTGTTTATTACTCAAAGAAGAGATATGTTTCCGCTTGATTCGGGAATTCTTATGAGTCCTAGGGTGTGGGAGGCTTCGGGTCACACTTCAACTTTTAATGACATGCTTATAGATTGCCGTAACTGTAAATTGCGTACAAGAGCAGACCATCTAATAGAGGAACACTTTGAAGAAAAAAAAGAAGAAATAAAGGTAGAAGGTTTATCTAGTCAGGACTTGGCAGATATTATTCAGAACCATGGAATTGTGTGCCCTAAATGTAAAAAAATAGATTGGACTGCTCCACGTGCTTTTAATCTATTATTTGAAACTAACATCGGTATTGTCCCAGAGAATCAGTCAAAAGCTTATTTACGAGGAGAGACAGCGCAAGGAATATTTGTTAATTTTAAGCAGGTCGTAGAAAGTATGCGCCCTAAATTACCTTTTGGAATAGGTCAGATTGGTAAATCATTTAGAAATGAGATTACCAAAGGTAATTTCGTGTTTAGAACTTTGGAGTTTGAGCAGGCTGAGATCGAGTATTTTTTTGATCCAGAACAAGATGACTGGAGAAAATTGTTTAATAGCTGGAAAGATAAAATGCAGACATTTGTAGTTGATGAATTAGGGATAGATAAGGCGAAGCTACGTTGGAGAAAGCATACAGATGATGAACGCTCGCACTATTCCAGACATACAGAAGATCTGGATTACAAGTTTCCGTTTGGATATAAGGAGTTATGGGGAATTGCCTATCGCACAGATTTTGATCTAAAGCAGCACATGGAGGAAAGTGGACAGGATCTTAGATATCTTGACCCCCAGACTAATAAAAAATTAGTACCTCATGTAATTGAACCAGCTGTGGGAGTAAATAGATTGTTTTTGATGGTTCTGGTTGATGCGTATACAGAGGAAGAAAAACGGACAGTACTAAAACTTAAGCCAAGCCTAGCTCCTTATGTTGCAGCTATTTTCCCTCTCTTGGGTAATAAGCCAGAATTAAAAGAAAAAGCAAAGGCTATATATGATAAGTTGCAAAAATATTTTAGCGTCACTATAGATGAGAGGGGTAATATAGGTAAAAGATATTTTGCTCAAGACGAGATTGGAACACCACTGTGCATAACTGTAGATTTTGAAACCCTTACGGACGGCGCTGTGACAATCAGAGAACGAGATACAATGGCGCAGAGTAGAGTTGCAATTGATAAAATAGTAGATTATATTAATGATATACTATGAAAAATTTAGTTATTGGAGTTGTGGTTTTGATTTTCTTGGTAATAGGCGGTTGGTTTCTATTTGGTAAAAATACCAATTCAGATATAGAATTGCTGTCAGAGCCAACAGTGACTCCAGCACTTGCCCCTATAGGAGATGAGGTTAGTGTTAATTTTGAACCAAATAAAGCCCGTACGAAGGCTACCCTTGTAATCAGTGGCTTAGATAAGGCGGGAGTTGAAAGTTTAGAATATGAAGTACTCTACGAAACATCTGGCTTAGTTAAAGGAATAAATTCTGGTAGTTCACCTGTTGAGGTGGATGTTAATGGTGAAGTTGAGCGAGAGCTGGACTTTGGAACGTGCTCTAGTGGAGTATGTAGATATGATAAAGAAATAGGCACTATTACGCTAATAATCCGCTTTAATACCAGCTCTGGCACCAAACTCTTCAAACAAGAATACAACTAACCCCAACATATAAAGATCCGATCTTTATATATGATATTATTAGTTTGTATGAGACTAGTCAATTTTGTGAATGGTCAGGTTTATCACATATATAACAGAGGTGTTCGCAAGGATTTACTTTTTTATAGAGATTCTGACTATGTGAGGTGGGAAAATCTTTTATCCTGGTGTTCTAACTATAGCTATCCATTTAGTAGTTATGTTCAAGGGCTAAAATCGCTTAGTAAGGAGAAGGCTAGTCTTGATGCCTATCAAGAACGTATAGAAAAAGAATATCGTTACAGTCGGCCTCTTGTTAATATTCTTTGCTATATTGAGATGCCTAATCATTTTCACTTAGTTCTCGAGCAAAACGTTGAATCAGGCATTTCTTTGTTTATGCAAAAGCTGTCCATTGCGTATGCAATGTATCTTAATAGTAAATATGAGCTATCTGGGTCAGCTTTTCAAGGTAAATATAAGTTTGTACACGTAGAAACAGATGCTCAGCTAGTTCAGCTGTTAAAGTATATGTTACTTAATCCCGTAGTTGCACTCATAGTTTCAATTTTAAATCTAAAAAAATATAAATGGTCAGCACTTAAAGAGTATTTGGGAAATACTGACAAGATGATAGTCGACACAACCAAGTTGCCTAGTGTGTTTATAAACCCACAGGAGTTATTAAATTTTCTTAAAGAGGAGTCAGGCTCTGGATTTACAGCGGAACTTGGTTCACTAGTTATAGACTAATATATAAAGATCGGATCTTTATATATTGGTTGTGGTGAAGATGTCTTGACACGTAGCTTAAATGTGGTGTAGAGTGGATATAAGTGGTGAAAAGTGGTGAAATGTTACTAGGTAGATATACGAGCCGTGTTACAGACAAGGGCAGAGTTGCCTTGCCAGCTAAGCTCAGAGCTGAACTAGGAGAAAAAATAGTAGTGACTCAGGGATATGAAAAATCACTAATCTTAGTTGGCGAGAGTAGTTGGCGAGAGCTGATCAAAGGAACAAGTCAAAAGCCTTTTACTATTGGCGCAGCACGCGACACCACGAGGTTTTTATTAGGTAGCGCTAGTTCGGCGATTTTAGATAAGCAAGGTAGGTTTGTGTTACCTGACTATCTTAAGCAGCACGGTGAGATAACAAAAGAGGTAATATTTCTTGGATTAGGCACGTATATTGAGCTTTGGGATAAAAAGCGCTGGGAAGAATATCAGGAATATTTAAATGTGAATATTGAAGATATATCAGAGAGATTAAGTAAATTAAACATTGAAAAATAGTACACACTATGCATCTCATATACCCGTTCTTCCACGGGAAGCTGTGGATAGCTTAAAGGTGAAGAAGGGTGAGAAATATATTGATGCAACGCTTGGTTTTGGTGGGCATACAAAAGAGATCCTTAAAAAAGGTGGAATACTTCTTGGAATAGATTGCGACGGTGAAAATCTGGCATCAGTAGGTAAGGATTTATCAGCATATGACAGCAATAGTTGGAAGTTGGTGCAAGGAAATTTTGAGAATATACAAAATATTGCAGAAGTAGAAGGGTTTAGCTCGGTCTCAGGTGTTCTTTTTGATCTAGGGATATCTAATTGGCAGTTGGATGAATCTAATCGGGGTTTAAGTATTCGTTTTGATCTTGATTCAGAAGAAAAACTAGATATGCGCTTGGATCAAACTCAAGAGATTACCGCTGAATATATAGTAAATAAATATTCTGAAAAAGAACTATATGAAGTGTTTAGTAAGTATGGTGAGCTAAGAGAAGCAAAAAGTATAGCAAGAATTATTGTAAAAAAACGGCCAATAGTTACAGGTAGTAAGCTTGTAACAATCATAAATTCAGTTGCCAGCTCAAAGAGCTTATTGGCAAGATCATTTCAAGCACTGCGTATAGAGGTAAATCATGAACTTAGAGCACTAAAATCAGGGTTAGCTGGAGCAGAAGCCATCCTTAAGCCAGGTGGAGTATTAGCTGTTATTAGTTTTCATTCACTAGAAGATCGACTGGTTAAACAGGCGTTTAATAATTGGTCAAATACAAAAAAGATGGAGGTAGTAACAAAACAGCCAATTACAGCTGGCACTCAAGAAGTAAAAGCAAATTCTCGAGCAAAAAGTGCAAAACTTAGAGTTGCTATAAAAAAATGAAAAAAACAATAATTCTAACCCTGATTCCGTTGTTAATATTATTTGTTGTACAGATTACTGTATCTGCAAAAGTCTCTGGCATAGGTAAAGATGTGGCGCTTATTGAAGCCAATGCGATCAAACTTGACCGCGAAAATGATTTATTACAGCATAAAGTAGCTAGTGAAACTGCCCTTCTTATAGTGCAGCAAAAAGCTGAAAAACTGGGAATAACTACCAAGGTTCCCGTTGAGTTTCTTGACGATTCGGTGTATGTTGTACAGAGATGAACCGGTTACGCTTTATAGGGCTGTTGTTTATGTTAGTCTTCTTGCTAATCTGGGTTAGGCTTTTTTATTGGCAGGTAATTCAGCGGGATCGGCTCGCAACTCAAGCACAAGGACAATATGCTTCGGAGTATAGTGTATTTCCAACGCGCGGCAAAATTCTATCAGTTGATAATGCTGTTATTGTTACTAATCAACCTGCTTACATCCTATTTGCTGAGACTAAAAAATTACCTTCAGATAAGAACTATATATTTGAGATAGCCAAGGCGTTGGAAATTGAAGAAGCTTCGATTGCCGCAACTCTAGATACACAAAAAAACTGGGTGTCTGTAGTTCGTAAAGTAACCACGGAACAAAAACAACTTATTGAGGAGTTAGAGATTTCTGGTTTGGGTTTTGAACAGGAGAATGTGCGTTTTTATCCTGAAGGCTCGGCAAGTGCTGCTTTATTGGGTTTTGTAGGTGGAGATCTAAGCGGAGAGCCCAAGGGCTATTTTGGGCTTGAGGGTTATTATGATGAAATTTTGACGGGCAAGCCAGGTTTTGTACGTGCTGAAAAAGATGCACATGGGGTACCAATACCCATAGGCTCACAAAAGCGCATAGAAGCTATTGAGGGCGCTGATTTAGTGTTAAATATCGACGTTGGAATTCAAAATGCTGTAGAGCAACACTTAAAACGAGGAATAGAACGATATGAAGCAACGTCTGGCGCGGTTATTGTGATGCGCCCTACAACTGGTGCAATAGTCGCAATGGCGTCTTTTCCCTCTTATGATCAGCGAGACTATGCAAATTATGATCCGAAGCTGTACAAAAATTCAATAGTGGCTGATACATTCGAACCTGGTTCAACTTTTAAGGTTATTACTATGGCTGCTGCTATCAATGAAAAGGTAATTAAACCAACAACTACATATATGGAAACCGGACCTGTAGTTGTGCAGGGATACAAAATTAGAACATGGAATGAGCAATATGGTGGAAAGACAAATATGACCGAAGTGCTTGAAAGATCTTCTAATGTGGGAATGGTGTTTATTAGCCAGAAACTTGGCATAGAGCTTTTTTACAAGTATCTTCGTGAATTTGGCTTTGGCGCATATACTGGTATAGATCTTCAGGAGGAAGTAAGTTCTCCTTTGCGTAAAAGAGATTCCTGGAAAGAGATAGATCTGGCAACCTCATCTTTTGGCCAGGGAATAGCTGTAACTCCAATTCAGTTAATACGCGGGGTTGCGGCAATTGCTAATCAGGGCGAGCTGGTGGTGCCTAAAATTGCAAATGCCATGCGCTTTGAGGATAATAGGGTGATTGACCTGATGACGGAACAAGGCAAGAGAGTGATATCTCCAGCTACCGCAAGTATAGTGACGGAAATGATGGTTTCATCAGTAGATAATGGTGATGCGCGCTGGGCTAAGCCAAAGGGTTTTCGTATTGCCGGCAAAACTGGTACTGCCCAGATTCCAGTTGAGGGTCGTTATGATCCAGATCGTACTATAGCTTCTTTTATTGGTTTTGCTCCAGCTAATGATCCCGAGTTTATTATGCTTGTAATACTTAAAGAACCTCAGACTTCTCCTTGGGGGTCTGAAACAGCAGCGCCGCTTTTCTTTGATATCTCCCGCGACCTCTTTGCGTATCTGAATGTATCTCCAAGTTAAAGTTAATTGTTTTAGCTCTTATTAGCGGTCTATTAAAAACTGGGTTTTTAATAGAATATTTGGTATTCTTGTATTGTTATGAGAAAAGATGCGGTGTTTGTAGTCGGTGAGTTTTATCATGTATATAATAGAGGAACTCGTAAAAGCGAAATATTTTTGAATGAAAGTGATTATAGACGATGAGATGAGTGTTTGTATTGGAGTAATAATTTTGGCTATCCCTATAGTCTTCTAAGACAGCAAATTAATCAGGCGAAAAAGAGTGGTAGAAATATTAAAGAAGTAGTTGAACAAATTGAAATGCAGTACCGATTATTTGAGTCTTTGGTTAATGTAATTTCTTACGCACATATGCCAAATCACTTTCACCTAGTCTTGAGGCAAAATGTAGATAATGGAATATCAAAATTTATGCATAAAATGTCGGCTTCTTATGCAAAGTACTTTAACAAGAAGTACAATCTAACCGGATCACTGTATGAAGGAAATTTTAGAGCGATTCAGATAATATCTGAACCTCAACTATTAGAAGTTAGTAGATATGTTCATATTAATCCAACTGTAGCAGGAATTGTTGATATAAAGGGTTTGCTTACATATCCCTGGACATCGTTGCGTTTATATGTAGGAGAAGTGAATAATAAGCTCGTTGATATCAGTTATTTACTCGGCTTAAGTAATAATAACGCAGAAGAGCTGGTAAGGTTTACTCTTTCCAGGATTAGCGATGATAATGAAGGACTATTGGAAGGGATAATGATTGATGGTAACAAATTAGCCCGTAAATAAGCTCTATTAAAAACCCAGTTTTTAATAGAATTGCAGTGATTATGAAGAGGGTGTGAAGGATAAATCCGGTGATGTACCAGGAAGAGCTACTAGTACTAGCTCACATATAGGAAACTAGCAGTTTTTAGGTGGAAGATAAGACTTAAGATATAATACATCCATGGCTTTAGTTACAAAGCTTCGTGGTCTGATTCCAAATAATTTAGTTAATACTTTTTGGCATTATCCTATTGCTTTGTTTGCGGCTTTGAGATATGGGTTTCCAGCTAAAAAACTTACTTTAATTGGGGTAACAGGTACAGATGGAAAGACTACTACAACTTACATTATTAACCATTTGTTAAAAAAAGCTGGATATAAAACAGCTATGATCACGTCTGTATTGGCGGAGATAGCTGGCAAAACTAGTAATACAGGTTTTCATGTTACCAGTCCCCATCCTTGGCAAGTGCAGAAATATTTAGCTGAAGCAGTTAAATCTGGGGTAACTCATGCGATTCTAGAAGTTACTTCCCACGCATTGGATCAACACAGATTTGCCGGTTGTAGTTTTAGGTATGGAATTGTAACGAATATTAAACCTGACCACCTGGACTATCATAAAACTTATGATAACTACTTTCATTCAAAGTCTAAGCTACTCTTAGGAGCTCAAAAAGCAGTTCTTAACAAAGACGATCAAAGCTTTAACAGGCTAAATACACTCTTAACAGGAAAAGATATTGTTACGTATAGCATTAAGGAGCAAGCAGACTTTACAGGTAAAAAAATAATACAAACAAGTATACCTGTCACTCTACCAGGAGATTACAATCTATCCAATATTCTGGCCGCCACAGCCGTTGTAAATAATATTGGCCTCTCTATTGATGAAGTTAGTAAATATTTACCATCTTTTAAAGCAGTACCAGGCAGATTTAATGAAGTAGATATTAAAAAAGACTTTCGGGTAGTAATAGATTTTGCCCATACGCCCTATGGTTTACAGGCTTTACTTACTGCGCTGCGGAATCAAACTCAGGCAAGAATTATAGCTGTATTTGGTTGTGCGGCAGAACGTGGAGCAGATAGGCGAGAGATGGGCAGGGTAGGTGGTAAGTTGGCAGATATAACAATTATTACAGCCGAGGATCCTCGTTTTGAAGGCGTGGAAAAGATAAGCGCTGTGATTGCAGGTTGGGCAGATAAAGCTGGAGCAGAAGAATTAAGCAGCAAACAGTTAGGAGATAGTAGCAAAAAAGATAAGCATGTATATACTAAAATAGCAGATCGGCAAGGGGCAATAAATGCTGCAATAGACATTGCAAAGCCTGGAGATATTATTGTTTTATGTGGAAAAGGACACGAGCAAAGTATGAATTTTAGAGGAGTTGAATATCCTTGGGATGAAAATAAGGCTGTTCAAAAAGCCCTAACTAAAAGATATGGATCTAAGTAAAATTAAGCATATACATTTTGTTGGTATAAAAGGTGTAGGGATGACATCTCTAGCTGTATTAGCCCATGAGATGAAAAAAAAGGTGACTGGTTCTGATGTTTTGGAAGAATTTGTGACAGACAAAGTGCTTAAAGATCTGAAGATTGAAGTATTTGGGGAATTTAATGGAGAGAATTTTAAGAAGTTACTAACAAGATACAGCCCCCCAGAATTATTAGTAGTTACAACGGGTGCACACCAAGGATTTAATAATCTAGAGGTACAACATGCTAAAGAGCTAGGCTTTAAAGTAGTCTCCCACGCTCAAGCTTTGGGTATATTATCCATGCATAAGAATGTGATTGCTGTTGCTGGAACGCATGGTAAGTCAACAACAACTGCAATGATAGCGCATGTTTTAACTGAAGCTGGGACAGATCCATCATACTTAGTGGGAGTTGGAAGCATACCTTCATTACCAAATCCAGGTCATCACGGCAAGGGTAATTTGTTTGTAGTTGAAGCTGACGAATATGTAACTGATCCTCAAACAGATCCTACCCCACGGTTTCTGTGGCTTAAGCCTAAGATATTAGTAATAACATCCGTCGAATATGATCACCCAGATGTTTATTCAGATGTTTACAAACTAGTTCAAGCATTTAGAGAGCTAGCGGAAAAAGTACCCATAGATGGTACCATCATTGCCTGTATAGATAACCTAGGTGTGGAGAAAGCTCTAGAGGGCTCTAAGGCTAAGATTATTTGGTATGGATTCTCTCCTCGTGCAGATTATAGAATCAAAAGTTATTATCCAACCTTATTATCTGGCGGGCAAGTGGTTTTAGAGTTTTGTGTTGAACACCAAAAACGTGAGTTATTTTGCACACAGCTGGCGGTATCTGGTAGACATAATAGCTTAAATGCATTGGCATGCATTATTGCTTGTGTTGAGGTAGGAGTATCGTGGACTAAAGCACCCGAATACCTGAGAAGTTTTACGGGTACGGGGCGCAGATTTGAGTTAAAAGGCCAACAAGGAGAGACCGTACTATACGATGATTACGCACATCATCCAACTGAGATTAAGGCTGTGCTGGCTATGGCTAAGGAGCTCTACGTGGGTTATCATATTATAGCTATATTTCAGCCCCATACATATTCACGCACTAAAGCTCTGTTTAAGGACTTTGCAAAATCTTTTACAGATGCGAATGAAACTTATTTATTAGATATTTTTTCCTCGGCCCGAGAAAAGAAAGATCCATCTATTTCATCACAAGAATTAGCCAAGGAAGCTAGTAAGCATGGGGCGCAGGTTAAATATGTACGAAGTGTTCTGGAGATGGTTAACAGGATAAAGTCGAAATTAGGGAGTAAACAGGTTATAATTACGATGGGAGCTGGAGATGTATACAAGATACACGATAAGCTAAAAGTCTAATATGGCAAAATTTATAATAAATGGCAGAAATAGACTAGAAGGAAAAATTAAGGTTGCGGCTAATAAGAATGCGGTTTTGCCAGTAATGGCGGCAACGCTTCTTTGTGAAGGAACAAGCATTATTCATAACGTACCTGAAATAAAAGATGTTGAGGTAATGGTGAATATTTTACGCAAGCTGGGAGCAAAAGTAACCTTAAGCGAGAGAACATTAACAGTAGACAGCTCAAATATAACCAATCTAGAAATACCACGTGATCTAGCTCAACGCCTGAGAGCATCAGTATTATTGTTGGGACCATTACTTGCAAGAGCTGGAGAAGTTAAGCTTCCTCATCCTGGTGGTGATGTAATAGGTAGGCGTGGTATTTTCACACATATTTCTGCATTGACGAAGCTAGGGGTTCAAATTACTCAAGATGACCTCATGTACTATGGCAAGGTTATTCAGAAAAATGCAGTGAAAGTATTTTTAGATGAACCCTCAGTGACAGGCACAGAAAATGTCATGATGTACGCGGCTTTAACAGATGGTGAAACAGTGATAGAGAATGCTGCAGCTGAACCTCATATTGTTGATCTATCTAGATTTTTAGCATCAGCTGGTGTAACTATCGAGGGAGCAGGAACTAGTAGAATTAGAATAATAGGAAAAAAGAGCTTAAAGGGCGGAGAGTATACAATTTCTCCTGACCCGATTGAAGCGGGCACATTTGCAATTGCTTCTGCAGTAACCAAAGGAGACCTGGAGATTGGACCAATTGTACAAGATGACATGCAGATGATAAAGATAGTGCTGGAGAGATTTGGCGTTAATCTAAAGTTTGATAAAGATAAACTTCGTGTAAATTCCAAAGAAATAACAGCACCTCTTAGACCTGTGCAAGCAATGGTTTGGCCTGGCTTTCCAACTGACCTTATGAGTCCTTTAATCGTGCTTGCCACACAGGCAGAAAGGCAGACCCTGTGTCATGATCCTCTTTATGAGTCACGCATGTTCTTTGTTGATAAGCTAATTAGAATGGGGGCTCACATTACAATCTGTGATCCGCATCGTGTCATTGTGTATGGCAAGTCAAACTTGTATGGAAGAGAGCTGGCAAGTCCAGATATACGAGCAGGAATGGCCTTAGTTTTGGCGGCTTTAATAGCGGAGGGTAAGAGTGTTATTGATCAAGCAGAGATTGTTGAAAGGGGATACGAGAATATTGACAAAAGATTGCGTATAATAGGAGCAGATATTAAAAGATCTAATGATTAAACAAGCAGTTATATTGGCAGCAGGCGAGTCATCAAGGTTTCAGCCGTTGTCTGCATATAGGCATAAAGCAGAAATCCCATTGCTTGGTAAAAGTTTGCTCCAGCGCACGGTAGATAACTTACAGAGCATTGGTGTAGAAGAGGTTATTATAGTTCATTCGCCAGATCGAAGACCTCAGTTATTTGCTCATGAGTGTGAACTAAGATTTGTAGTTCTAGATAAACCTACAGGAATGGGAGATGCCCTGCTGGCAGCTTTAGATTTTTTGGATGATAAATATTTTGTGCTTCATCCCTACCACTTTGCGGGAGTTAATTACATGAAAAAGATGGTTAAGGTTACAGCTGAAAATAATGGCTGTTTATTAGTAACTGATCCCGTAATAGGAAAAAGCGGTGGACTTGCCACGGTTGAAAAGGATGACATTGTCCAGGTTGAGGAGATGGAGTATAAGGGGGGAGATAATAAGAAATATGTTCTTGGAATATATTTACTAACCAAAACATACACAGATATTTTGCAACAGACTAAAAAAGATCACTATAGTTTTGAACTTGCCCTTGATCAATATGCAAGAGCTAACAAATTATCCTGGTTTCAGGTTAGAGACTACTCAGTATCGCTAAAATACCCCTGGGACTTATTCAAGATCAAGGATACGCTTCTTCGCTCTAGTAAAGCAAGTATAGCGAAAACAGCGAAAATTGACCCAACAGCCGTGATAGATGGGGTAGTTATTATCGATGAAAATGCGAAAATAGGAGCATATGCCGTTATTAGAGGTCCCGCATATATTGGTAGAAATGTACGAGTAGGAGATCATGCTTTGGTTCGTGATTTGACTACATTGGAAGAGGGCTCGATGGTGGGTGGTTCAGCAGAAGTAAAAAATAGTATTGTTTTGGAAGAGTCTCATGTGCAGGGATATCTTGCAGACTCTATAGTGGGGCAAGAGGTGAGAATAGCTCATGGATTTGTTTCAGCTAATCGCCGCATTGATAGGGAAACCATCTCTGTAGAGGTTAAAGGTAAAAAAATAGATACAAGGTTTTTTGCCCTGGGTTGTATAGTAGGTGATAATGTTTATACGGGTATAAATGTGGCAACTATGCCAGGGGTTAAAGTTGGTGAGAATTCAATAGTTGGCCCTCGTACCACTGTGTTTGCGAATGTCCCTCCAAATGTTCGGTATTATCAAAAAGCCGAATCCCACACAGAAAAGATTATAAAGAAGTAATCTGCTATGAATAGTTATCATAGGCAACTATTGGTTAATATCCAGAAGAATTCAAGAAGAGAAGATTTGTCATTACACAATAGCCAGAAGTACTGTGGGACAAGTGACAAATTCTACAATCTTAAAACAGAAATCAAGCGTCAGGCTGCAAAAGAATTTTTTAGAAAGTATCTTGATTTATCTTTCGATGAGTATATTGAGCTTTTGGATTCTTTGAACACTGGAAAATCCTATGAAGAAAAAACTATTGCCTCAATGATTTTATGTTTGTATAAAAACAACAAAGAACACATAGGTCCAGAACATTTAGATAAGTGGCTTGAAAATCTTGAAGGTTGGGCAGAAATTGATTCATTATGCCAGTCTTCTTTTGGTGCTGATGAAATATTACTAAAATGGAACAGTTGGGAAAAAGCCTTAATTACTTTCTCCAGATCAGATTTTATTAGCAAAAGAAGAGCGAGTCTTGTTTTGCTTGTAAAACCTGTAAGAGACGCTAAGAATGATAAGTTGTTTAGTCTTGCGCTGGAAAATATAGATAAATTAAAGAAAGAGAAAGATATATTAATTACAAAAGCAATTTCGTGGTTGTTACGGGATATGATAAAAAACTATAGAAATGAAGTAAGGCATTACTTGAAGGAAAATAGAGAAACTCTCCCAAAAATTGCTATAAGGGAAGTAACAAGGAAACTAGAAACAGGAAAGAAGTAAGCAGTTAGATTATAAATATGGAAGCTAGAGAAGCAAGTATTATAACAGGTGTAATTGCAGAGAAATATGGTCTGGATAACATAGAAGTGAGTGGTTGGCTACATAATGCATTAGATCCTGGACTAGGTCCAGAAAGCAATCAAAAAGCGAGAGGATCGCTAAATCATGCTCTTGACGAATCGGATGTAACCTATTTACTTGGTATTTGGGCTGATTGTATAGCCGACTCCAACTCTGCTTAAATATCTGGATTGGATCTAGTTCTGGCTCTATTAAAAACTGGGTTTTTAATAGGTTGTTAAATCAAGCTATTAAGGGGGTCAACTATTTAAATTACAGGAAGTGATTTCCATTATTGGGACACAGAGCTCGTAATACTTTTTAAACTTCAAAAAAAGTTCCAAAATTTTTGTCATTCAAAAGTTAACCTCATTTTAAGTTCGAATCCCACTCGGCCGTGGTATAATAATTGTATGGAAACCTTTCTTAATTTTCTAACAGTATTCGGGCTTGGAAGCGTTATAACTGTATTTATCACACACAAACTAAAACAATCCTCAGAATCAAAAATAAAAATGAGAGAATTAAAAGAAAATCAATATAAAAGTCTTCTTAATAATTTAATGGGTTTTTTTGAGGGATGGGAAGACTATGCAGTTGCAGATAAAAAAGCTCGCAAGAAACAATTCTTGTGGGAAGTTTATACAAGCGTTCCTGTATATGCATCAGATGTGGTTATAAGGCTTTGCTATGAGTTTATAGAAAGCCATAACAAAGAAGGGAAATTGAAAGGAGAGAGCAATAAAATTTATTCAAAAATCGTAATTGCTATGAGAATGGAATTAAATAAAATTTATGGTCAGCCAGATACTACACTTTCAGAGAAAGACATTAAAGTTCTTAAAGTTGATTAATGATTCAAAGCAGAGCAGACAAAATTACAAAAACTGACAATGAATATTTTTCAGAGTAAGTACTTCAACGTTGTTCTTCCAGTTTTATTTGTTTTGTTTCTTTTGCTGCTACTTGTCTATGGTTGTTTAATTGGCATATATGATGTTATAACTTTAGCTGTAAATGCCGTCCTTATGCTCCTTGCTACGCTAATTGCAATTTCACTACCTTTGTATGCAAGCGCGAAAAATGAACAAAAACGCAGGGATAAGGAACATGAAATGATTTATGTATCTGTATCCCGATACGTTGGCGGTGAAATCTTGGATAATGTTATAGAGATTCAAGATATTCTAAAAAATAATGAAAAATCTCTAGGCCAACTGGATAAACAAAATCTTTCTATGTCAGAAAGAGATAAAAAAATAGTTACCGCTTCTATATGGAAAACGGCTTCAGAAATCCTTGTTGGTTCGCTTCAGGATAAACATCACAACAATATGGTTATGTCTGGTTTAGTAGCCAAAATTCCCGATGACGCTGTTGGCAACGGAATTCGTGATACTTATCAAAAAATGGATAATCTAAAAAAGCGACTCAAAAGCATAACGATGTTTTTTGGAATGCTTATATCTCCCCAAGTTGGGGTTTCTAAAACATTCTTGGATTATCAGTTTAATACGAAACTGCAAGAAGGTATTACTGCTGTTGAATTGGATATAAAGATATTTAGCGATTCTGCAGAAAAAACTAGAAAAGACATTAACAAGCTACTGAAACAATATGGGAAAGAGATTAAAATTATAGCTTATGAAAAAGTACATAACTCTGAAAAAGGATCTAGAAAAACTGAAAAATCTTCCATTTCTTCAAAAAAATGAGCAAGAGATTGTTGATAAATAGCTATAGCTATGGTTGAAAGATGTTTCTATTAAAAACTGGGTTTTAAATAGATTGTTAAATCAAGCTTTTAAGGAGGTCTACCCTTTAAATTTCAGACCCTTTAAATCCAGATAATGGGGTCAGCCACCTATTTAGAAAAAATACAAGGACAAATCTTGTAGAAAATATATATGCAAATTTTCTACTCAATTGGGAAACGGCACCTTTTTTCATTTAACGCTCAACTTAAGGCAAGGTCTTCCATTTCATGTAAGGCCTTGCCTTGTTTCGCGTTAGGGGAGGAGGGACCAGAGGGATTGGAAGATTATTTTCTGGGTTTGGACTAGTCCGGGTTCTTCAATGATAACTGCATATGGTAGTTCATCTTCGGTGATAGAGATGATGGCATATTTATCTGTATAGATGATGATATAGCTTGAGGAGTTGGAGCTGGAGTTTTGTATCCATTTTCGCTGTGCTAACTGCACTTCTTCTCCACCTTTTCCTAAGGCAATTACATTTACCTGGATACCTTTGGTAATTCTTTGTTTAGTAAAATTAGGAAATTGTTGATAGAGGTATTTTCTGATTGGCAAAGCTGAGTAAGCATAATATGTTTTATCTTTAGTATTCTCAACAGAGTGGAGAATATCTAGGAGTACTTTTTCGATACCTTCTTCTCCCTCATAATATTTAACCGTGGGACTTGATCCAGTAATTTTAGATGCCTCAAGTTCTGGTATGACTTTTGTACTAAGGGATGAAATTAGCTGTTTAATCCTGGTTTCTTTTTCTTTAGCAAGATTTGTTAGTTTTTTAGGAGATTCAGCTAGATAACGTTTTCGCTGTCCACTCATCTGAAAGCATACGAGGCCTTTTTTTACGAGTTCTCTTAGTATTTCGTGAGTAGTTCCCCTATTGATTTTAGTATCTGCAGCTAGCTCCCGGATGGAGACAGGGCCAAGCTTTAGGAGTGATTTGTAAACAATATATTCCTTACTAGATATACCCAGCAGACTAAATTGTGAATCCATTGGGTAATTATATAACACTTGTCAATAAAATGTTGACAAAAACTGTTGACATTGCATATGTGCCGAACTATGCTTGGTCTTTGTTATTAATTGTCAATATATTAACTGACTGACTATGTGTGGGATATTTGGATATACTGGAAAAAATAATAATGCAGCGGATATAGTCCTTGAGGGGCTTAAAAAACTTGAGTATCGTGGATATGATAGCTGGGGTGTGGCAGTCCCGGGTCCTAGCGATGTAATCTCTGTAAGAAAAAAAATAGGTAAGATTGGTAATGCTACGATTGGCAACTTACCAGATGCATCTACCGGAATTGGACATACACGCTGGGCGACTCATGGTGGGGTAACAGAAAAGAATGCTCATCCGCATTTATCCTGTGATAAAAAAATTGCAGTAATTCATAATGGCATCATTGAAAATTACGATAAGCTACGTAGTAAGCTACAGAGCCAAAATCATGTATTTGTATCTGATACAGACTCTGAGGTAGCAGTACATCTGATAGAAGAATACAGGATGACTAATGCATTATTAGAAGCTGTACGGAAGGCTTTTTTGGATTTTAGTGGACTAAATGCTGTAATTGCTCTGGAGGTTGGTGAAGAAGGTTTTGTGGCTATTAAAAATGGTTCACCCGTAGTAGTTGGGTTCGGTCAGGACGGAAACTATTTAGCTAGCGATGCAGTGGCGCTTAGTGCTCATACTAGAACAGTTTATTACCTTAAGGATAATGAACTTGTGCATGTAGGCAAAAAAGAGGTACTGCTGTTTAATGCAGAAACTGGCAAGCAAAAGGGTTTTAAGAAGATAAAATTAGATTGGAGTGTAGAAGCTGCTGATTTAGGAAAGTACAAATACTTTATGCTTAAAGAGATAAATGAGCAACCAGATATTATTTCTCGTATTCTTAAAGAAGATATTGAGCAGGCAATACAGTTAGCTAAAGTGATTAAAAAATCATATGGTACTTATTTAGTTGGGTGTGGTACTGCTGCATATGCCTGTCTAGCTGGTTCTTATCTGTTTTCAAAAATAGCTAAAAGACATGTGAACTGGGCAGTAGGGAGTGAATTTGGCTACCAATTAGATTTTCTAACAGATAAAAGCTTCGTATTGGCTTTATCCCAATCCGGAGAGACGATGGATATCCTTGAAGCAGTAAAAAAAGCTAAAACAAGAAATGCAAAAATTGGTGCTCTGGTTAATGTAATGGGGTCTACTCTTTACAGAGAGGCTGACCATAAAATGTTAATAGGGGCTGGCCCTGAAAAAGGAGTAGCCTCAACGAAAGTATTTGTTTCCAAGCTTGCTCATCTTGTGTTGCTTTCATATATACTGGAGGGTAAAAACTTGGAAGGAACAGCAGTTCTTAAAAAAGCAGAAGTATCTGCGAGGGATGTTTTGAATGAAAGCACTACAAGAAAAATTAAAAAGTTAGCAAACAAATTGTATAAAAAAGATCATATGTATATAGTTGGCAGGGGTTTATCATACCCAGCGAGTTTGGAAGCAGCACTAAAGATAAAGGAAATTTCATATATCCATGCGGAGGGATTTGCCGCCGGGGAGCTAAAACATGGGGTCATAGCATTAATCGAAAAAGGAACACCTTGTATGGTATATGCCCCGAATGATGAAACATATGGCGCAAATCTTGCAGGCGCAATGGAGATGAAAGCGCGTGGTGGTTATATTATTGGAGTGTCACATAAGGATCATGAAGTATTTGATTATTATATTGAGGTAAAAGACGCAGCTGAGGCAACCATTATTCCTAATGTGATGGTTGCGCAGTTGCTCTCGTATTATTTAGCAGTTAAGCTAGGACTTGATCCAGATAAACCTCGTAACCTAGCTAAATCTGTTACGGTTAAATAATAAGGTATACTTAAATATTATGGCGAAGAAGATCGTTGTTATTGGTGGAGGAACGGGCACTTATGTGGCCTTAACGGGGTTGCGTGAATATGATGTGTCACTAACTGCAGTGGTAACAATGATGGACTCTGGTGGGAGTACTGGGCGTCTCCGTGATCAACTTGGGGTACTACCTCCTGGGGATATTCGCCAAGCTCTCGTGGCTTTATCAGAATCCGATGAAGTTTGGCGAAAACTGTTTACTTACCGTTTTGATAATGGAGACCTAAGTGGTCATAACTTTGGCAACTTGTTTATTTCAGCTCTTGAGAAAATGACCGGTGACTTTTCTGAAGCATTAAAATTGGCTTCAGAGCTTTTGCAAATTAAAGGCCAAGTACTTCCTGTTACCTATTCAAAATCTGATCTCTGTGTGGAGTTAGAAGATGGGCAAGTGATTGAAGGAGAAACATATATTGATGAACTAGAGTCAAATAAAAAGAGATCTAAAATTAAAAGAGCGTATCTTAAACCAACTGCTCCAATTAATGAGGCTGTAGTGGCAGCGATTCAGGAAGCAGATCTAGTTCTAATTGGTCCGGGTGATCTTTACACAAGTTTATTAGTTAATTTATTAGTTGATGGCGTGGTTGATGCTTTATCATCAACTAAGGCAAAAGTTGTGTATGCCTTAAATCTAATGACAAAATATGGTCAGACAACAAGTTACACTGGGCAAGATCACGTGTCAGATCTTGAGCAATACCTTGGTAAAGGCGTATTGGACTATGTATTAGTTAATAATGCTAGGCCCGACGATGACACATTGAAGATATACGAAAAGGAGCAAGAAATTCTTAACGTTGATAATCTAAAAGAGAATGGATATAGAATTGTGCATGCAGATATGTTGGCGGATGAGAAGATTCAGAAACCAGCAGCTGATAAACTAAAGAGAAGTTTAATTCGGCACGATCCTGACAAACTTGCCAAGGTAATAATGTCTTTAGGCTAATTAATGCTTAAATATAGCCATTTCTTGTTATAATCAGGCTATAAGATTATGAACAAGGGCAAAACTATTGTAATACTACATGGCTGGAAACTTAGCTCCCAGAGATATAATCCACTAGTCAAAGAACTTAGGAAGCTTGGGTATAGAGTATATATTCCGGATATGCCAGGTAATGGGGTTGCGAAGTTACCTAAGAATCCATTTACACTTGATGACTATGTTGAGTACGTATTAGGGTATTTGTCTACGAATAAACTACGAAGATTTACTTTAATTGGTCATTCTTTCGGAGGAAGAGTGGGGATCAAATTAGTTGCTAAAAACCCCGAGCTTATAAATAAGCTGGTCCTAACTGGTACTCCAGGTGTGATCCCTGTGTCATCAACTAAAATTAAGATGTTTTTGGTGTTAGCGAAAATTGGTAATATGATTTTTAACTTACCTGTCCTAGAGTTATTCAAGGACAGTGCAAGAAGAGGCTTATATAGACTAGCGAAATCCAGTGATTACTACCATACAGATGGAGTTATGAGACAAACTTTTAAAAATATTATTAGAGCTGATCTAGTAAAATCTATGTCAAAATTAAAGCTTCCAGTTACTCTCGTCTGGGGTGAGCATGATGAGGCAGTTCCTGTAAATGTAGCTAAAGTGATGCAAAAAATGATTAAGGGATCAAAACTTGTGGTGATACCCGGATCTAGTCACGATGTTATCTGGGCAAACCCGCTTAGGTTTATTGATGCGTTTAATACTGATAAATAATGATAAATATATTGTCATATATTGTTCTAGCAGCATTTGTAATTCGTACTATACGAAATACTCTTTACCACATATTTTTGTGGCAAAACAATGAATATCGTCTAGACATGCTTAAGGTTTATCTAAAGACGAGTGTTGGCAAAAGAATTGTTTTTGGTCCCATGGCAAAGATTAAATTTGTTTTATTAGCTCTATTTATCTTTGCTTTAATAGGGGAGTTTAATATTATAGCTAGCTTGGCTATCTGGAGTTTTGGGGTTTTATTTATTGTGGAAGCATGGCGAAATCTAGGCGAGTTTATGTCAGGTTCTTTGCCTCTTCCTAAGTTTACAGTCAAAGTTGTGCTGATCATATTAATAACATTACTTTTTCAGTTTATTCTGATATTGTCCTCATCTCCACGTTTTGCTTTAGATCTTATGCCATTTATGGATAAGCTGCTTGCTGTATCCGTTGCTGCGCAGATTGGGTTACTAAGCATCCCAACTCGAATTAGGGATGCATTGTTGGAGTATTTTGCCATGGAGAAAATGGTTAGATTTAAAAGAATTCGCGTAGTGGGAATTACCGGAAGTTATGGAAAATCTACAACTAAGGAGTTTTTGTACCAGTTGGTTAAAGATGAGTTCAATGTAGTTAAAACTTCTAAGAATATAAACAAGCCAGTGGGTATTGCAAAGCTTATTTTGCAAGAAGTCAGTGACAAAACTGAGCTACTTATAGTTGAAGCAGCGGCTGACAAACACCATGGTCGGAACCAGGTGGTGCGTATTACAAATATGTTAGCAGATAAGCTGAGTGTGGCTGTGATAACAGGAGTAAATCAGCAACATCTAGCGCTGTTTAAATCTAGACAGGAAATAATTCAAACAAAATATAGTTTGGTGACAGGTCTTAATGATGAGGGCGTTGCGGTTCTTAAGGTAGATAGTCGTTCTATGCGGAGGCTTGCAAAAAAAGCCAAAAAAGACAGTTTAAAAACGGTGTTATGCGGAACGGATAAACGCCTCTATGCCTATGGGGACAAAATTGTGCTATCTAGTTCTGGGTCTAAATTTGAATTAGTTATCGGAAAGAATAGAGCTAAATTAAATACAGATCTTCTAGGGTTAGCAAACGTGGAAGGCATTGTTGTAGCGGCAACAGTGGCTATGCAGCTAGGTGTTTCGTGGAATAGGATAAAGACTAAGATAAAAAAACTTACTCCGCCACTTAATTCTCTTAATGTAGTTAAAAAACGTGGCTTAGTATTGATTGACGATACCTACAGCGCAAATCCTGATGGTGTAATTGCAGCTTTAGACTTTTTATCACTCTATTCTGATACCAAAATATTAGTGCTTAATCCATTAGCTGAACTTGGAGAGGATTCCGTTTTAGTACATAAGAACATAGTCAAGTATGCGGCAAAAATTTGTGATGCCATCATCTTAACAAATGGTAATAACTACGAAGCTGTTATGAAAGCTGTAAAAGAAGATGTTGTTGTAGTGGTAAAGAATAAGAATCAAGTGAAAGATTACATAAAGAACAACTTTAAAGGTAAAAAGGTTATATTATTTGAAGGAAGGGAGACCGCGGGTGCTTTGAGCACTTACAAAAGTTAAGTATGTTAAAAGTAATATCTTCAGGACTTTCTCCAAATACGAAAGCGACAGATGTCATAATTGCTCTGGAGGCATTAATATTAAAACGGCACTGGAAAGATCCTTTGCAGTTGCATATTCTAAAAAAATGGTTTGCAAGTCGGTATAACTCTGATCAAGTCTATTTATTTAATTCTGGGCGGTCTGCGTTGTATTTTCTGCTTAAAGCGGCGGGTGTAACAAAACAAGACGAGGTTATAGTGCAGGCTTTTACATGTATTGGAGCTATTAACCCAATTATCTGGATTGGAGCAAAACCTGTTTATATAGATATAGATCCACAAACATATAATCTTGACCCTGACTTACTGGAGTCATCAATTACTTCTAAAACTAAAGTTGTAATTGTTCAACATACCTTTGGAATACCTGCTGCTATTTCTAAAATTAAGAAAATATGTCAAGAGCATAAAATTATTCTAATTGAAGACTGTGCGGTAAGTATTGGCGCATTTGTGGGTAAAAAAGAAGTAGGTACATATGGTGATGCGGCTTTTTTTAGTTTTGGAAGAGATAAGATAGTTTCTAGTGTTAGTGGTGGTGCCGCAATAATTAATAATCTTAAACATTTTGCCAATCTAGATGAGTTATATAGAGAGATACTAGAGCCTTCCTCTAACTGGGTATATCAGCAGTTATTGCACCCTGTTGCTATGGCTGTAATTCTTCCTCTGTATTTGATTCAAGTAGGAAAGATATTATTAGTTTTATTGCAGAAAATTAAACTTATTTCTAAACCATATGAAGAATTGGAATATTCTGGAGGTAAACCAGAAAGTTATCCTCGAAGGTATTCTCCAGCTTTAGTTCCGCTAATTATGCATCAGCTTAGACAGCTAGATGCGATGGATGCAAGACGGGTCTTTAATGCCAGTTACTATGGAGAAAATTTAATAAAAGGAGCTGTATATTTGCGCTATCCAGTATTGGTAAAAAATAGAGAACAGATATTAAATAAAGCTCAAAGGGCAGGAATTTATCTTGGTACATGGTATGATAGTGTGATTAATCCAGCTGGTGTAACTTTGAGTAATTTTAAATACAAAAAAGGTAGTTGCCCAGTGGCAGAAGATATTGCAGGACGAATACTAAATTTACCAACATACGCGCGTTTGACTGTTAGGGAAATAAAGAAAGTTAGAGATATTGTGAATGACTAATCTCCACATAAAACCAGTTACTAGTAACAAAACCTGGAACAACTTCATAAGCTCAGTTGCTGCTCGCTCTTTTTTTCAGTCCTGGGAGTGGGGAGAAGTGAGTAAGCTCAATGGTCAGACAATAGATAGACTCGGCATCTATGAAAAAGACAGGTTGGTTGGTGTTTTTCAGATAACACTTGTTCAAGCTAAGCGTGGTAACTATATTATGTTAAGACATGGTCCAGTGCTTAGTAGTTGGAACAGTAGATATCTAGTAGTATTGATAGATTTTTTAAAAAAAATCTACAAAGATAATTATTCTTTTATAAGAATAAGTCCATTAATAGACCGTGTATATAGTACTTTGTTGAAGAAAGTTGGATTCAGACTAGCGCCTGTGCACGACAATATTGATGCGCAGATATGCTACGAGGTGAATCTCAAACCTGAGCTGGAAGTAATCTTGGCGGGCATGCGCAAAAATACTAGAGGATCGATTAAAAAAACAGCTTCAAACGAAAACCTTACGATAGGGTATGAAATTTCAGCTAAATCTATTAAGGAATTTAGTCAACTATACCGTCAAACGGCTCGTAAAAAAGGTTTTGTGGAATGGAGTGGGATAAAAACAGAAGTTAGTGAGTTTGATAAGAACAAAGCTGTGGATCTTATCATTGTCTACTTGAATAAAGAGCCGGTTGCGGGAGCAGTGATTAATTACTGGGGTAATCAGGGTATTTATCATTATGCTGCTGCAAATTATGATGGCTTAAAAACTCAAGCGCAATATTTAGTGATTTACGAGGCAATAAAACGTTGCAAAATGCGTGGGTTGGAATATTTTAATTTCTGGGGTGGAATTGAAGACATCAGTGATGTTGGGCACCCATGGTTTGGGTTAACAGTTTTTAAACGTGGATTCGGGTCAAAGCAGAAAGTTTATCTACAGACATATGATTATATGCTTTCTCATGGGTACTGGAAAACATATCTATATGAGCAAGTTGTTGAGCATTTACGAGGATACAAAACAATTGGTACTTGGCGTAGTCCAACTTTCTTACGACGACTATTTGGTGTATGATGAAATTATAGAGATGAAATTTGTAAAATCAGTAACCCATGCAATTGAAGGCTTAGGGTACGTGCTTAGAGAGCATGCAAACTTTCGTATTCATATAGCATTAGCTTTTGTCGCGATAGTTTTAGGAATAAGCTTAAAATTGTCTAATCTCGAACTGTCCATACTTGTAATAACTATTACGCTAGTATTAATGGCAGAGATTCTGAATACTGCGGTTGAAGAGCTGTCGGACTTAATTACCCTGCGCTGGAGTAAACATGCTAAAGTTGCAAAGGATGTCTCTGCTGGCATGGTATTTTTAACTTCAATTTGCGCGGCAATTGTGGGGTGGTTGCTTTTTATTCCTAAACTTAATTAATATATGGCATTATTCTTAGGTATATTTCTAGTTTCTTTTTGCATTAATGCATTATTGTTTGTCCCATTCATTAATCTTCTATATAAAATTCAGATGCAGCGGCAAAAACAAGATACGCTGGATACTTTTGGTAAATTAACGCCAATATTTAATCGTTTACACAAAATGAAAGTGGGTACTCCAGTTGGCGGTGGGCTTTTACTCATAATAACAACCTGCATTTTAACTCTGGTGATTTTGTCTAGCTTGAAACTATTCTGGGTACCTATAGTTTCTGACTATCCACTCATATCTGAGCTTAAAGTAATTTTTTTTACATTTGTCATGTTTGGGCTCTTAGGTCTTTATGATGACATAAAAAAGATGTTTAAGTTCTTAGCGGATACTTTTTTTGGTCTTAGGTTTAGGCACAAGATTCTATTGCAAATTATTCTTGCTGCAATTATTTCATATTGGCTTTACCAGAATCTTTCAATATCTATTATTAATATTCCCTTAATTGGGGTAATAGACCTAGGCTGGATATATATTCCGTTTGCAACACTAGTTATTGTGGCTTTCACCAATGCATATAATATTACCGATGGTCTAGACGGGCTTGCAGGAGGGCTGTTATTTATTGCACTTATTATTTTCTGGGTTATATCTGCTTCAGTTTTAGATACTCCTTTGGAAATTTTTATTGCCGTCTGGGTAGGGGGATTGGTAGCTTTCTTGTATTTTAATGTATTTCCAGCTAGGATCTGGATGGGTGATGTGGGTTCAATGGCTTTTGGAGCAACATTAGCTGTAATTGGCTTATTATTAGGTAAGTTAGTAGCCCTGGTAATAATTGGTTTAATATTTGTTCTAGAAGTAAGCTCCAGCTTAGCTCAGATGTTATCTAAATATTTTCGTGGAAAGAAATTATTCGAAGTAGCTCCATTTCATTTATTGCTTCAAAATAAAGGATGGGCAGAGCCTAAAATTGTTATGCGTGCTTGGTTGGTCCAAATTATGCTGGGAGTGTTCGGCCTCTGGCTCTCCTTCTTTACTTAAGTTTTAATATTTTATTGATTCACCCTATTTTGATATATACTCTAAGCTCATGATTCGCGCAAAGGATATAACATTTTCGTATGGTAGTGAGCTCGTTTTTGATAAAACTAGTTTTATCATTACTGAAGGTCAAAAAGTTGGCATGGTTGGTCCAAATGGGGCTGGTAAATCAACATTATTTTCCATTATTACAAATAAACTAGAGCTGGATGCTGGAAGTATCGAGACGACTGGAACTGTCGGATATGTTCCACAGGAAGTTAAGCAAGATCCTAGTTTAGAAGAGTCTTTATCAGTAAGAGACTATATTGATCCAGAAAAGCAGAAGAGCGATTTCGAGCTAAAAAAACTATTAGCAGGACTAGAATTAGATCATGTAGCGCTACTATCAAAGCCCAAGATCTTGAGTGGAGGCCAAAAAACAAAACTAGCTCTTGCACGAGCTTTAATTCAAGAGCCTGACCTACTGCTGTTGGATGAACCTGTTAATTTTATGGATTCTGCTGGTAAGAGATTCGTGATGAACTTCTTGAGTCAATATCCTAAATCTCTGATGATCGTGTCCCATGACCTTGATTTACTGGACGAGCACATTGATAAGGTCTTGATATTAAATATACAAAGCAAAAAAATAGAGACGTATGCTGGAACATATAAAAAAGCAATGAAACTCAAAGAAGAACAGGAAGAGCATTTTAAAAGACAGGTTAGAGTAAAGGAGAAGCATATAGAACAAATGGAAAAATCATTGCTTAAGCTCTACAGGAACAAGTCAAAAAAAGGGGTACGTGCTCGCATGCAACACATAAAACGTATTGGGCAAGAAAAATCTGCGCTTCCTGCAATGCCAACTGCGATTAAAAAATTTAAGCTAGATTTACCTGAACCTAGTAGAATTGCTGAGTTACCAATAATGGTTAAGGGTATCAATAAATCATATGGTGATAATAAGGTTCTTAAAGACCTATCTTTTTATGTAAATAGAGGAGAGAAAATATTAATAACTGGAGACAACGGGGCAGGTAAGTCGACACTTATTAAAATTATTATGAATAAAATTAAAGCAGATACAGGTACAGTTTTGATCAAGGAAAACGTGCAAATTGGCTACTATTCTCAAGAGTTTGAAACTTTTGATTTTAGCAAAAGAGTGTTGGATACGGTAATGGAGGAGTGTGGTATCTATGAGCAGAAAGCTCGGAGTTTTTTGGGGAGGTTTATGTTTGATGCAGATAATGTAAAACAGCGCGTCGGGACGCTCTCAGGAGGTGAAAAAACTAGATTGTCTGTGGCTATGATAATGCTGAATAATAATAATCTCTTAGTTCTTGATGAACCTACTACCTATCTTGATCCTCTGAGCCAAAGAATCGTTCTCGAAGCTCTCAAGGAATATAAAGGAACTCTTGTATTAGTTAGCCATGTGGATGAATTTGTAAAAGAATTAAAACCAGATAGAGCATTCCTCATGCCAGAAGGTGAACTAATCACCTGGTTCTCCACCCAGGATTATTAGAATTATATAGAGCGTCGCTCTATTAAGGCCTTGTTTACAACCTATTAAAAACTGGGTTTTTAATAGGAAAGAGCGGAAGCTTCAAAGCCGAGCTTTATGCTCTAGTATATAGTTTGGTTTTAGAATCGCTTAACTTAAAGCAATGCTATTTATTACATAAAAAGCCTCGCTTTGTTTCACTTGCTTACTGAAAAGTGTCAAACGTCCAGCGTTTGACAACTTTGCTTAGGATGGGGGTTTGGATTAAAATAGTAGTACAGAAGATGCAAAACCTTAATCCAGTTGAAACCTTGCGTGAGAAATATTCAGGTAAGAATGTGTTAGTTTTAGGGATAGGGGTATTGGGTGGAGGAGTTGGCTCCGCGCGTTTTTTTGCAGATATTGGTGCAAAAGTTGTAGCAACTGATCTTAAGTCAGCTGAACAACTCGACCCCTCTTTACTTAGGCAGCTACAAGATTTGGGAGTAGAGCTCAAGCTAGGTGGACATAGTAAAGAAATGATAGATGCTGCGGATCTGGTGATTCGTAACCCAGCGGTTCCTTTAGATTCTGAATATGTACAATACGCAAAAGAGCAAAATATTCCGGTTGTAATGGACGCAGCCTTATTTGTAACTTTAAGCCCTGCTCCTATTATTGGTGTAACAGGTACCAGAGGTAAAACAACTACCTGTAATATGATTGCTTCTATTTTACAAGCTGTGGGTAAGCATGTGCTGCTGGGAGGAAATATTCATGGCACATCTACGCTTGATCTACTCTACGAAGTGAATGAAAAATCTATTGTGGTATTAGAATTATCTAGCTGGGCGCTACAGGGATTTTGCGATTTTGCGGTTAGCCCTCATATTGCTGTCATAACTAATATTTATCCAGACCATCTTAATAGATATACTGATATGCAGAGCTATGTGGATGATAAACAAACAATCTTTGCTTACCAGAAGCCTAACGATATATTGTTCTTAAATAGTGAAGATGGTTTTACAAGTAAATTTTCAAAAAAAGTAGTGGGCAAGGTGGGATTGTTTAACAAAAAAGATTTACTGCAAAAAATTGAATTACAGTTACCTGGTGAGCACAATATGGCAAACGCGGCTTGTGCTTTTGGAGTTGCTAGATATCTAGGTGTAAGTGAGAAGGATATTTTATCGAGCCTATCTCAGTTTTCTGGAGTCCCATATAGGCTGGAAATTATTGCTGAAATAAATGGAGTGACATATGTAAATGACACAACCAGCACGACCCCTACATCTGTTATTGCGGCACTAAATGCCTTTATGAATAAGTCGATTGTATTAATTATTGGAGGTGCGGATAAAAATTTACCTCTTGATGAGCTCGTAAAATTATTCCAGAGTGAAAAACAGATTAAAGACGTGGTGTTTCTTAAAGGTGGAGGGACCAGTAAGTTGCTTGAAGCCTTAGGCAGGCAGGACGCTGTTGTCTATGATAACCTTGAGAAAGCAGTTTTTGCAGCATCTAACAAAGCTAACAAAGGAGATTATGTAATATTTAGTCCAGGATTTACTTCTTTTGAGATGTTTAAAAATGAATTTGATCGAGGAGATAGATTCAACCAAATTGTGAACTCACTTAATGCAAAAAATTAAAAAGAGAGCCAGACACAAACTTCGCAAGGTAGGACCTCGTCTATCTGGTAAGCGTCCCAATTCCACGTCTTTTCTTATCATTATAGTTACGATAGTGTTGGCTGCATTTGGACTGCTGATGATATTTGAAGCTTCGGCCGTCTCGGCTTTGCGAACATTTGACGATAAATTTCATTTTTTGCGAAACCAAGGAACCTGGGCGAGTATAGGTTTAGTGAGCATGTTTATAGTTTCACGTATAGATTATCGTAGATATTACAGCATGTCAGTATTTTTATTGAGCGGTGTAATATTTAGTTTAATTATGGTTTTTTTACCAGGTATCGGCCTTAAAGCGTCAGGAGCTCATCGCTGGATTAATCTGGGCTTTTTTAATTTTCAACCTACAGAGTTGGCAAAGCTCGTATTAGTTATTTATCTTGCTGCTTGGTTTACACATAAGGAAAAAAATCGATTATTGTCGTTTGGTTTGTTGCTTTTTGTTGTATTGGGTTTGATAGTGCTGGAGCCAGATTTGGGTACGGCAATTATTATTGGTGCTATTGCGATGGTTTTATACTTTTTATCTGGCGCACCACTTGCCCAGTTTGTTTTACTAATACCAGTAGGTGTGGTTTTGGTGCTGCTTTTGGCATTGACGTCACCCTATCGTTACCAACGTATAATGACATTCTTAAAGCCAGATTCTGATCCACTTGGGGCGTCTTATCATGTTCAACAGCTGTTGTTGGGTTTTGGTAGTGGGGGCTGGTTTGGAGTAGGGTTAGGTAGATCGTTGCAGAAATTTTCGTATCTGCCCGAAGCGACTACGGACTCTATCTTTTCAATTGTGGGAGAAGAAACCGGTTTTATCGGCGCCAGTTTAGTTTTGTTACTATATTTGATACTAATTGTAGTTGCATTTAAAGTTGCTGTGAACTCACCAACTCGCTTTGGACAGCTACTTGCTGCTGGGATAGGCAGCTGGATTGCTATACAGACTATAATCAACCTTGGAGCTACTGTTGCTCTCTTACCACTAACCGGAGTACCGTTGATGCTATTATCATATGGTGGTTCAAGTTTATTGGTTACATTTTTAGGAATTGGAATTTTGTTAAACATTAGTAAACAAAGCAAATGAGAATAGTTATTACCGGAGGACATCCAGGACCAGCGCTGGCTGTAATTGATCATATTAGAACAAGCTATCCCGACTGGAAGATATATTTTGTAGGAACTAAAAACCCCTTAACAGATGATAAAGCTTTGTCATTTGAGTATAAAGAGATAGCTACAAGAGGTCTTTCTTTTATTAATTTAGATACGGGAAAATTTGATAGAGCAAATAAATTAAAGTTAATACTAAATTCATATAAAATTGCCCGTGGGTATTTTAAAAGCTTAGCTATTCTTAAGAGAATAAAACCAGATGTTGTATTATCTTTTGGTGGATACTTGGCGGTTCCTGTAGCATTTGGTGCGAAAACTCTGGGAATTAAGATCCTCACCCATGAGCAGACTTTTGGAGTGGGATTTGCAAATAGGTTAATTGCCAGAATTGCAGATAGAGTGCTGTTGTCGTGGGAAGAAACAAAGCTAGTGGATCCTCGCTGGAAAAGCTTGGTAACTGGTTTACCTATTCGCAAATCCGTAATTAATGCCAAAACTCAGATGGATAAGTCTAAGTTGCCATTAATACTAGTGATGGGTGGAAGCCAGGGGGCACATTTTATTAATCAGCTTATTGGAAACATGCTAGATGATTTGTTGAGCGTATTTAGAGTTGTGCACCAAGTGGGAGATTCTAGTGCTTATGATGATTACGTTACGCTTAATCACAAACGCAAAGAAATGAAACAAGAGATAGGTGATAAGTATGAGTTATATAAGCATATATCTACAGAAAAAATTGGCACATATCTTGAGCTTGCTGATATTGTAATTTCACGCGCTGGAATAAATACTATGGCTGAGCTTTTGTATTTGCAAAAAAAAGCCGTATTAATTCCATTGCTCGAGAGTATTAATCCTGAGCAGTTAGTAAATGCTAGATATTATAAAGAGACACAGCTGGGTACATATCTAAAGCAAGATGAAGTTACACCAGAGAAATTACATAACGAAATCAACAATATAGCAAAGAATAATGCGGCTAAAAGTGATATTCCAGTATTTAAGATGCTGGAGTTTGCGGCAGATAACGTCGTTAAGGAGTTAATAGCTGTAACCAATGGGTAGGACTAAATTACTTTCTTTTGTTATATTATTGTTTGTTATTGCTGGTGAATTATATATTGTCTCCTTGTTGTGGGGGTTCGAGAGAGTGGGTAGGGTTTTTACCAATAACTATTTGAATCCAGCATTTTTTAAGTTTGGAAAGTTTAATGTCCTAGGTGTTTCCAAGCAACAGCTAATGGATCAGATGAAAGAGTATGATCCTGAGCTGACCAATGTAAAGATCACGAAAAAACTAAATGGTGACATATATATTGATGTAGCCGGTATTGAGGAAAAATACATGCTGGCAGATAAAGATGAAACACAGTTTTTTTCCGCTGATGAGAGAGGTGTTGTAATTAAAGAGGCCACTGGGCAAGATAAATTGCTGATTGTGACTGGTAAAGCGAGCTTAAAAAAAGGCTCCAAAATGGATTCAGAGTCTGAGAGAGCAGCGCTAATTTTAGTAGATAAAGTAGCCAAATACCCAGCTTTGGAAGAGTTGAAAAAGGTGATTATTCAAGACGACAAGCTACTAATGGTCTTTGAGCGGAATTTTGTGGTAATATTGCCTATTGTAGAGGATCTTGATTCTTACTTACAATCTTTACAAATCCTGCTAGATCGGTTTACAATAGAAGGTAAGCTGCCACAAGAGATAGATATGAGATATATCAGGGCAGTGGTAAAAATGTAATATGGCTAAAGACAGAGTTATTGTTGGAATAGATATTGGTAGTGAAAAAATTGCGACCCTCATTGCTTCGGTTTCTGAGGATGAGCAGCCACGCATAATTGGTGTTTCCACAGTTTTAAGCAAAGGTATCAAGAGAAGCCAGGTAGTAGACATTGAGCAGGCTACAAAAAGTGTGTTATCTAGTTTAGAGAGCGCAGAACGCATGGCTGGGTACCAAGTGACAAATGCATTTATCTCAGTCGGTGGATCTCATATTGGATCGGTCAATTCGCAAGGAGTAGTAGCTGTTGCTAATCCAGATAAAGAGATTATCAACGATGATATTGAGCGGGCTATTGAGGCAGCAAAAGCACTATCCATACCTTCTACTCAGGCAATTTTACATGTACTGCCACGGCAGTTTACCGTCGATTCTCAGGAAGGTATAAAAGATCCAGTAGGAATGACAGGTGTACGTTTGGAGGTAGACACACATCTAGTTACTGGTGGAGCAACATCTATCAGAAACTTAACTAAATGTGTTGAAGAGGTGGGCATAGATGTTGAGGGGTTAGTCTTTAATGGGTTGGCTTCTTCCAGCAGTACATTAACAGATACTGAAAAAGAACTTGGTGTAGTAATGCTGGATATTGGTGCGGGAACAACTGATCTTTGTATCTGGATTGAAGGATCATTAGCTTATTCAGCTGTTGTACCAGTTGGCGCTAGACATGTTACCAATGACTTAGCAATTGGCTTAAGAGTTTCATTAGAGAGCGCTGAAAAGATAAAAATTTTCTTGAGTGATAAAAACAGACAATCTGAAATCAAGCATGGTTCTAAGTCCAATAAGATAGATATTACAAAGCTACAGCTATCTGAAGGATTAAAGGAGATCTCAGAAAAAACGGTTGTGGAAGGAATAATTCGTCCACGTTTAAATGAAATATTTCATCTTGTAGGTGAAGAGCTTTCTAATAGTGGATTTGGTGTACAAACGCCAGCTGGTGTTGTAATCACTGGAGGTGGAGCTGAAACGGTAGATATTGTGGATGTTGCAAGACATATACTAGCGATGCCGGCGCGCGTAGGTAGACCGGAGCACGTTAAGGGGTTGGTTGATGAAATAAATAAGCCTCAATATTCTACTGCTGTGGGGTTAATTCATTATGGTGCGGAGTTTCAAGGTGATGAACCAATGTTTAAATTGGTCAGTCTAAGCTCGATGTTTAGGCAAGTTTCAATCAAGGGTGTTGCCGGAAAAACTATAAATCTGATCAAATCGTTTTTGCCCTAAATATCTTCAGTTGACTTTTTCGACACTATCGGTTACATTGTAATCGCAGAATTTAATTTTGGTGCTATGTATATAAAACCAGATGAGGCTCAGTTTGCCAAAATAAAAGTAATAGGTGTTGGTGGTGGTGGCAATAACGCTATTAACAACATGATAGCTGCTTCTATTAAGGGGGTAGATTTTGTAGGTGTTAATTGTGATGCACAGGCATTATTAGCCTGTAAGGCAGACACAAAAATTCGTATAGGCGAAGAATCTACACGTGGACTGGGAGCAGGAGGAAATCCCGAGATAGGTAAGAAAGCAGGTGAGGAATCACGAGAGCGCATAGCAGAGGAAGTTGCTGGTACGGACATGGTATTTATCACAGCAGGAATGGGAGGAGGCACAGGAACTGGTGCAGCTCCAATTATTGCAGAAGAGGCCAAAAAGCAAGGTGCGCTAACGGTAGCAGTGGTTACTAAGCCCTTTATGTTTGAGGGAACAAGAAGAATGGTTAATGCTGAGGAGGGAATAGAGAATCTTAAGGCACATGTGGATACCTTGATCATTATTCCTAATCAAAGACTGTTAGAAGTAGTAGATAATAAAATGACACTCTTGGATTCATTTCGTGTAGCTGATTCAGTATTGACACAGGGCGTACAAGGAATATCTGATCTTATTACAACTCCGGGACTAATTAATGTTGATTTCGCAGATGTGCGGGCAATTATGACAGATGCAGGTTCTTCACTTATGGGTATTGGTACCTCAAGCGGTGAAAATAGAGCTATAACTGCCGCAAAGATGGCAATCTCTTCACCGCTACTTGAGCTATCCATTGATGGTGCTAAGGGCGTATTGTTTAACATTATAGGTGGGCGAGACCTGACCATGAATGAGGTGGATCAGTCAGCTAAGATAATTGCTAATGCGGTAGATGCAGATGCTGATATTATATTTGGAGCTAGAATAGACGATGAAATTATAGATGAGATCAAAATTACAGTAATTGCCACTGGCTTTGATGAAGCAAGGCAGAAATTAACACGGTATGCGCCAACTTCCAGGAATGACTTTTCTTCAATCCAGAATAAAACCACAGCTGGCGCACTTAGAGCGGATCAAGAAGAAGATACAGACGATAAAAATGGCGTGGCTCATGATGATGAAAAGAAAAAACCAGAGATAGAATTAAGTGAAGAAGAGCAATTTGATATCCCTGCCTTCCTCCGCCAACGCAGATAACGAGACAATGTCGTTCTTTACATGTTAGTGGAAGATGGGACCTTAAGTGAGCTGGCTTGTAAGTAAGGCTTAGCCTTACAAAAGGTTTGAAATAGAGCTCCAAAGAGAACATACTCCTTTTTACTTCTAATCTTTAGCTATTTATTTTAAAATAGGTTGTATTTCAGGGCTATTAAAAACTGGGTTTTTAATAGCACCCGACTTTCGCGAATTAGTGACCACCTAATTTACTAATAAGCTGTTGGATATCGCTGGGTATACTTGGTTGTGTCTGATATTTTTTGCCTTCAATAGTTACTACTCCTGTTTGAATCACTCGAAGTTTTTGGATAAATTTCCTGATTGATATATTGGTTTTGTCTTCAACAAATCTTGCGATTGCCAGAGCAACAAAGACAATAGTCAGATGAGCTTTAATTGAGTCAAGTTTGCGGTGAAAAATAGGTCTGGCTTTAAGGTCTGATTTGGACATACGGAATGACTTTTCAACCTGAAAGAGTTGGTGGTAGGCGTTGATGATTTCCTGTGGCAGGACACCGTGTTTGCGATCTTTCTGCAGTGTGGGTAGATTGGTGACATACCCTTTAATACCGGCTCTCAGTCGGTGTTCGTTGATGAGTTCTTGGTTAAGTATAGGTTTTTTTTGGCTAGAGTGAGAAAGGGTGCTTTCTTTAGAGGGGCGTGGCCATTGACAATACGTTCTGCTTTAACAACCTGTTTGTCAATATTGGACAGATCCAACTGGGCTCGTTTCTGTTTATACTGATAGATAACCCGTCTCTCCACTTTATCTTCTTTTTTGTACCCAAAAGACTGGGTGGTTTCAATCAGACGAGCAATGACGAGCTGAGCGAAGACATCGTCAGTTAACTGGTCAAAGTGTAACCATTGGTACACTGATAAAAACTGGTCGTACAGATACTGGGAGAAAGCTTTTTCCTGAAAGATTACCGGTGGTCTTTGTTCTGGAAACAAAGAGATTTGACCTTCGTGAATTTTAGCTTTAGCTACAGAGATGAGAAAACGTAAGCGTTCTGGATCATGAGCACTACCCACATGAATGAGTTTAGTTACTTGTCTACCAATCTTGATCACAATCTGAATAGCAGTGGCACCACTTTTAGTTTTTACTTTTCTGATGAATGTTGACACAAGATAATTGTATCAATCAAAAACACATACCATTAGTGACCACATTTACATTACTCCTAGCCTGGAAAAAAGTATAAAGACTCAAAAAGCGCGAAAGTCGGGGGAAAATACATTTAACTTCTGATATGAACTTTCATCTGATTGAATACTCTAAAAAGTTTATGAAGTTAAGAGATTTTAGAGATTATCCAGGAAGTACAGCTCTTGTAGATGAGTATGATGCTTTAGATGAAGGAAAAGGAGATAAATTTTTTGCAAAGTATGGGGTTGGAAATGATATTTTTACAGTTGATAAGCCTTTTGAAAGAGCTCGGGCATATGAATCGCTTTTACATTTTCTACATAAGTATAACAATAAGCAATATCATAAAATTCACAAGGGAACTCCTTATTTTTTTATTGGGTGGACTGCATTCCAGTTTTTTGATTTTGAGAAGGCATTATTTTATATGGATGCTGCAGCAAGCGAAGATATACGAAGAATTAAGATGCAAAATTTATCTTCTGAAACAACAGCGCCTGCTTTGGATTTTATTTTGTTAAATCCTCAAAGTAATTCAATTGGAGTTCTTCTTAATGCGCAACTTAGAAGTGTTATTTTGGATGGGATAGAGGAATTTAATGTCGATTCAGGTCTGGATCTAAAACTAGAAAATTTTGTTAAATCATTTATAAAATCTCTCTTATTTCATGACGATATAAAACATAGATCAATTATTACTTCTTTATATGGTTTCTTGTTGGAATTTGGTGGTTATAAATTGTTTATTGCTCTAAGAAGTTCTGAAGGTGGATCTATAGATCCATTGTTAAGTTATTTATTCAAAGGAGCACGCATATTGGAATCTCTATTGGAATTAAAAGGAGGTATTGGTGACGATTTGAAAAAGAAAGCACACAGCTTACCAAACCTTAGAATCACCACAAGTTACTTTAAGAGTAATAAAAAGCTAATAGATGCACTAAACACATATAATTTTTTTAAAAGAAAGGAGAAAAATCATATATTACGTTATATAAATGTCTTGTCAATTCTATATTTTGGACAGTTTATATGCTCTGGATTGAATGATTATTACTAAGTTAAAAAATATGTAAGGCTTAACCTTACAAAAGGATTGAATTAGAGGTCTAAAGTTTGGATATATAAAGATCGGATCTTTATATGTTGGGGAAATGAGAGGCTTGGTTACTTCTGCTATAATTACTTTTATGTTTAAGCAGGTGGATTCAAAGCTGGAATTTAATAAGCTGGAGAATGAGCTACTCAAATACTGGAAAGATAACAAGATTTTTGAAAAATCTATAAGTTCTCGCCCTGAGAATAAAAAATGGAATTTTGTTGATGGGCCTCCATTTATTACGGGACTACCTCACTACGGCAGTCTATTATCCAGTGTAGCTAAAGATATGTTCCCAAGATTTTGGACGATGAAGGGCTATAGGGTACGGAGAGTATGGGGTTGGGATTGCCATGGATTACCAGCAGAAAATAAAGTTGAGGAAAAGCTGGGCCTCACGAGCAAGAAGGACATTGAAAATATAGTTGGTATAGATAAATTTATACAGGAATGCAAAGCCTATGTTAGTAAGACTTCAGAAGAATGGGACTGGTATGTAGATCATATTGGACGTTGGGCTGATCTTAAAGGTGCTTATCGTACGATGGATAAAGATTATATGGAGTCTGTGATGTGGGTGTTTAAAAATATCTACGATAAAGGCTATATTTATAAGGGGCTTAGGGTTTCATTATTTTGTCCGCATTGTTCTACTCCTATATCTAACTTTGAAGTTGCCATGGATCCAGAAAATTATAAGAGCGTGACGGAGCCATCCAATGTATATAAATATAAACTTAAGGAGGAGGACACATATATCCTGGCTTGGTCAACTACTCCCTGGAATAAACTAGTTACGCTAGCTCTGGCTGTTAACCCAGATTTAACTTATATTAAGGTTAAACAAGGGAAAGAATATTACATACTAGCTGAGACGACGGCTGAAAATATACTAACCGCGGAAAAATATGAAGTTGTGGAGAAAATTTCTGGGAAGAAGTTAGTAGGCCTTAGGTTTGTTCCCCACTATGATTTTTATAGAATAGATCCAGGTAAAAAAGCTTTTGAGATTTTTGCAGGGGACTTTGTTACAGCTGAAGAGGGAACTGGGGTGGTCACGATTGCAGCCTACGGGGAAGATGACCTTAAATTGATGGAGGCTGAAAATATTCAGATTGCTTTGCATGTAGATGAAGAAGGTCACCTAAAACCCGATGTACCTAACTGGGGAGGTATGTATTACCTCAAGGTTAATTCGCTTGTAAATGCAGACTTGGCCAAGCGCGGATTGGTTTACCGCGAGGATCCCTTAACACATAGAGTTCCTACGTGTTGGCGATGCCATACAAGACTTCTTTATTCTCCACAAAATGCGTGGTATATGGATGTGCAAAAACTTAAACCACAAATGGAGAAAACCAATGAAAAAATTAACTGGGTACCAGCGCATTTTAAGTATGGGCGATTTCTAAAAAGTATGCAATCCGCGCCAGACTGGTG
Source organism: Candidatus Roizmanbacteria bacterium CG_4_9_14_0_2_um_filter_38_17 (assembly GCA_002788855.1). NCBI lineage: Bacteria > Candidatus Roizmaniibacteriota > Candidatus Roizmanbacteria bacterium CG_4_9_14_0_2_um_filter_38_17. The sequence continues at coordinate 168,813 of PFSB01000006.1, forward strand.
CATATCACGTAGCAGATATTGGGGTTCTCCAGTGCCTGTCTGGGAGTGCTCGGGGTGTAGCGAGCGATATGTTCCAGGTTCAATTAGTGAGCTGGAGAAGTTGTCAGGACAAAAGGTAACAGATTTACACCGACCCGCAATCGATAATGTAATAATCAAATGTACTAAATGTGGAAAAGATGCAAAACGAGTACCCGAGGTATTGGATAGCTGGATCGAAGCAGGCTCAGCCCCATATGCCGAGCGCCACTATCCCTTTGATAAAACACAGAATATTGATAACTTTTTCCCTACAGACTTTGTAGCTGAATACACTGGTCAGATTAGAGCATGGTTTTATGTGCTTCATGTGCTTTCTAATGCATTATTTGGAAAGCATGCTTTTAACAACGTGGTTGTAACAGGTGTAATTTTAGGCACGGATGGTAGGAAGATGAGCAAAAACTATGGTAACTATCCCGATCCAAAAGAGTTAATTACTGAGTATGGAGGAGACGCTTTAAGACTGTACCTTCTTGAAAGTAATGTCATGCTTGGTGAGGATGTTTTAATCTCTGAAGAGCTATATAGGAATCAAGTGAAAGGAACAATCTTTATTCTCTGGAATGTTTATCGGTACTTTTTAATAAACGTTGAATTACATAAATTCAAACCAGATAGTGACACGAAGACTGGGGTTGCTATATTGGATAAATGGATTTTGTCCAGGCTGGAAGAAACCAAACAGAATGTAACCAAAGGATTAGAAGGATACCTCACTCCGATAGTAGTTCGTGAGCTAAAGAGCTTTATTAATGATCTTTCAACTTGGTATGTTAGAAGGAGCCGGAAAAGAGAAGACATTAAAGTCCACCTGTCGGTCTTACGCTCTGTTTTAGTTGAATTTAGTAAGACACTTGCTCCTGTTACACCCTTTCTAGCTGAAGAAATCTATCGCAACTTAACGGAGGATAAGTCTGTGCATTTAACCGATTGGCCCAAAGTAAATAAAAAAGAGATAAATGAAGAGCTAATGCAGGATATGATGATTGTACGAGAAATAGTTGAGAAAACACATTCGGCGCGTAAGGAAAGCCAGATTAAGGTCAGACAACCGCTTAATAAGTTAACAGTAAATGGTAAACAGTTAAGAGCGAAAGGAGACATCAAGAAACAGATGGAGCAGTTAATAATGGATGAAGTTAATGTAAAAGAGATTGAGTGGAATAAAAATGGGGGAGAATTATCTGTTAAATTGGATACTAAATTAACACCCACACTTAAAGCAGAAGGGGAGGCTAGAGAAATAATACGTAGTATCCAGTCTGCTAGAAAAACAGCGGGCTGTAGATTAGATCAAGAAGTTAAAGTTCAGCTTCCTACTTGGCCAGTCGAGTTCGAGGATGAAATTAAAAAACAAACCTTAACTTCTAGGTTGATTAAGGGTGGAGAGTTGAAAATTCTTTAATGAAATTCAAGGTTGATCTACAGCTTCTGTTGCCAGCGGTACTTCTTAGCGTATTGGGCTCATTTGTTATCTGGAGTGTAAATCCAGACTTAATAGTAGGTCACTTATTATCTGTTGGCATAGGAGTAGTCTTGTTTTTAGTGATATCACAGTTTAACTTGGTTAGATACCAAATGCTATGGCCTGTTGTACTAATACTATTGGTAGTGGGACTACTAGCTGTTTTTGGTCAACCTGCAATTCGAGGATCATATAGATGGATAGTGATTGGTAAATACACTATTCAAGTAGCTGAACTAGGGAAGCCGGCCCTGGTATTTGCACTTGCAGGATTTGCAAGTACTTTTTTGCTTCGTACCTTTCGTAATGTAGCTGTTTATCTTTTTTTAGGTTTTATTCCAGCTTTTATAGTAATGAAGCAACCAGATCTTGGTGATGCTATTTTGTACTCAATTATGATCCTTACTATTATGTTTGCAGGGTATGTAAAATATCGTTATCTATTATACCTAGGGCTTATTGGTATGTTGCTGTTGCCATTGGGGTGGTTTGCACTTGAAGATTATCAGCAGTCACGAATTGTGTCTTTTGTGCAGCCAGATTATGATCCACAAGGTATTGGCTATAATGCTACGCAGGCGCTAATAGCTGTCGGCTCAGGAGGGCTTTCAGGTAAAGGTCTAGGGCAAGGAACTCAGTCTCATCTGCGTTTTTTACCTGAAAGTCATACAGATTTTATTTTTGCATCATTAACTGAGGAGCTGGGTTTTATAGGTAGTTTTGTATTATTGGGCTTATATGCAGTTCTATTTTATCGTCTACTAGTTTGCGCGATGGGTTCCAAATCTATATTTAACCGCTTATTTTTAATTGGTATTTATATACAACTATTTATTCAGACAGTAGTAAATATTGGTATGAATTTGGGACTTGTTCCCATTACGGGAGTGACATTGCCATTAGTTTCATTTGGAGGGTCTTCGGTTGTTGTTACCTTTATTTCGCTAGGAATGGCACAGGCGGTATTTCAGTCAGAGCGCCAAGATGAGTTGTTGATACGTTGATACTGATGATATAATACGCACTATGTCTTATGTTGTAATTAGAACAGGTGGAAAACAGTATCGCGTTTCCAAAGGCGATTTGCTTGATGTTGAGAAGTTGGATGTTGAGGAGGGGAAAGTTATTACTCTTGACGATGTTCTGCTTTTTGTAGATGATAAAAAAATCAAAATTGGAACACCAACACTAAAGACTAAGGTCGAGGCTAAGGTAGTGAGTCAGTTCCGTGGTGAAAAGCTTCGAGTGGGACGTTTTCGCCACCGTAAAAGACACCATAAGATTATGGGTCATCGTCAATATTTAACTAAATTAGAAATTACAGGTATCGAGCATGTCTAAAACAAAGCAAGGTAAAACAACTAAAGGTTCACGTAGACCAAATCCTAAATACTTAGGCGTAAAGTTATTTGGTGGAGAATCTGCAATTAATGGGAATATTATCGTGAGGCAAAAAGGAACAAAGTATCACCCAGGAAAAGGGGTAAAGCTAGGAAAAGACTACACGATTTATGCTGTTGAGGAGGGTAAAGTAACCTTTCAACATAAGCAAGGTCGTACTTACGTTCACGTTGTCTAATATGCTGTTCCCTGCACCAGATATGGGCAGCCTACAGGCAATTTCGCCACTAGACGGACGCTATAGTAATAAAATTTCACCCCTAGTAGATTATTTTTCCGAATTAGCACTAATTAAACGAAGAGTACTTGTTGAAATTGAGTATCTTATCCAGCTTTCTGAAGATGGAGTTATTGAAAAAATTGACTCCAAGACCAAAAAAGAGTTAAGAAATATTGTTGAAAATTTTGATCTAAATGAGGGTAAGCTAGTTAAAGATATAGAAGGCAATATTCGCCACGATGTTAAAAGCGTGGAATACTACCTTAGGCACAAATTTGCAGATCTAAATTTTTCCTACCTAAATCCATTTATTCATATAGGGCTGACTTCTGAAGACGTTAATAGTGTGGCTTATAGATTAATGCTTAAAGAGGTACTAGGTAATGTTATTATTCCTAAGCTTGAGTTAGTTAGCGGAGAGCTGGGTAAGTTTATTGCTAAAAATAAGAGAGTTCCTATGTTAGCTAGAACTCATGGACAGGCGGCGCTTCCAACACTTTTAGGCAAGGAATTTGCTGTGTTTGTCTCGAGATTAAAGATTCAGATTGAACAGCTTAAAAGAATTAGGTTAAGAGCTAAATTTGGAGGAGCAGTTGGCAATATGAGTGCATTGAAATTTGCCTTTCCTAATTATGACTGGATGCAGTTTGGTCAGAATTTTTTAAGCAAGTTTAAACTAGATAGAGCTTTGCCAACTACTCAGATAGCTCCAGGGGATGATCTGGCGGAGGTATTTCATGTAATGATGAGAATTAATTCTATCTTAATAGACCTAGATCAAGATATTTGGAGATATATTTCAGATGGTTGGTTTGTTCAAAAAGGTAAAAAAGGCTTTGTGGGATCATCAACAATGCCACAGAAAATTAACCCCATTGAGTTTGAGAATAGTGAGGGTAATTTACAGCTTGCAAATGGAATGTTCCACTTTTTAAGTGGCAAGCTACCCATTAGTAGGTTGCAAAGAGATTTATCAGATAGTACAGTTTTGCGTAATGTTGGCGTGGGATTTGGGCATAGTCTTATTGGTTATTTGAGTTTTATTCAGGGAATAAAAGTCTTAGGAATAGATAAGCAGAAAATAAAGCAGGCGTTATTTTCTGACTGGAGTATCCTGGGTGAGGCGGCGCAGGTCCTGCTTCGCAACACAGGCGAGCAAGATGCTTATGAGCAAGTAGCAGAGCTCTTAAGAGGAATAAAAGTAGGAGAAAAGGAATGGAAAAAACTTGTTAGTAAACTAAAGCTTAACAAGCGAGATATGCAAAAATTGCTTAAGCTTACACCTGCCAACTATATTGGTCTGTCTCAAGTAATGGCGGACCACAGGAGGTGAATATAAATATTAGTAGTTTACTGCTTCTATTTGACCAATAACTTTAGGAGGCCAGTAGCGGAAGATAACACGTCCGATGATTTTGTCTTTGGTAATAGGCCCCCAAGTGCGGGAATCTTGGCTACGGTCGCGATTGTCTCCTAAAACAAAGTATTCATCTTTTGCCAAGGTAATCTCTGCTCCTTCTGCTAAATATGCACCACCGTTAATTTGCTCAGCTGGATCAAGGTAGTATTCGTTTAATGGCTTACCATTTATATAAATTTGATTGTCTTTCAATGACACTGATTCCTCAGGTAAAGCTATTATTCGCTTAATGTAATCACGCCGGGGGTTATTAGGGGCTTTAAATACTATTACATTTCCACGTATTGGCTCACTAAATCTGTAGGTTATTTTATCTGTGAGGATATATTCATTATTGAAAAAATTAGGGAGCATAGAGTCTCCTTGTATCTGATGTGGCTGAACTGCAAGGTAGTATATGAATGCAAAGATAGACAAGAACACAACAACTGTCTGGATTGTTTCGTATAGGAATTTTCCAAACTGTTTAAATAGATGACTTATCATTGAACAAGTTTACACCGAGAGTATAGTATTGTGCAAGGGTGAGTCTGCCCGTTTCAAAGATGAGATGGTAGATAGACTTGAAAGAATAGAGCAAGAACTAACAGTTACAGAGGGGTCACAAACCCTGTAATAATATTGGTGAACCTGATATTTCTACTTTCGAACTGATTATACAAGAATATCAGAGCTATTATCAAGAATTAAGGCAGTACGTTACAATTTCTGTAAATTAGTTATTGGGTCATCTATCGAATGATGTCCGCACCTATTATAGCACGCTCCAACCACAAGAGCTGGTAGCCCAAGTTCTAGAAACGATCGCAACCCTCCAAAAACAATTTGTTAGGTACAATTCACTAAAGTACAGCAAGATTATTTAAAGTTAGTAAATCTAATTTCCAGATGAGAGTTTAAAGCTTGGGCTAGCTTCTTAAGAAAAGCAACTGATGGATTAGCTCTGCCGGATTCAAGCCTCGAGATAACTGATTGTTTGGTGCCAATTCTTTGTGCCAGTTCTTTTTGGGTTACTCCCTTTTTAACTCTTGCATCTATAACTGCTTGAATCATAGCAAATTCAGGCTGAAGTTTATCATATTCATTTTTGATTGCCCCATGTACTTGATCTACTGCAATTTGCACATCAACTCCTTTTTCATTAAATTTTCCATCTGACATAAGAAGATAACCAAGTTTAATCTCTATGTTTTGGTTTCTTAGATTGGTAAATAGTTTCTGTTGATTTGCATAAAGAGATTGGGATTTTTTATTCCCAGGATATTTTCTGATTTCACCTACATAGTAAACTATTTGAGCAGATTTATCTTTCGTTAGGGAATGGGCTAATCCGACATAATCAAAATTTGTTAGATGAACTTGAGGTAAAATCCTTTTAACTTTCTTGTAAAAATTACTTCCATCAAATTGAACCAGAATTTTAAGCAAGAAAAACCCCCGGGTCGAGTTGAGCCGGGGGAGTTAGCAAATCAAATGTATTTCTTTTGGAAATACACTAGTATATTAGAAATACACTAGTATATTATCAAATATAATAACAAAATGCAACTACTCAATCGACCCTTGTGGCCAAGATGAACCACCAAAGTTGGTGTCAACATTCGCTCTCTAACAGTTCGGTACACTCATTATATCAAGAATTTGATATACTTTTCTTACATAATGAATAATCACCAACTGCAACAACAAAAAGTAATAAATAAAATTGAAGAGCAAGTAAAGGCTAACTCTTTGAATTTTAGTACTGTTTCGGCTGTCGAAGACTATGAAAGTGATCCTCGTATTTGTTTAACTAGCGTTCATTTACCTAATGAAGAATTTAAGCTACAAATTCAGGAGTTATTAACGGAGTCATTACGTAAAATTGCACCGGATTTTTACTATTACACCGATGACTCTCTCCACATGACTATAAAGAACATACGCGTCGTCAACAATCCCCCTCATTTCACGGAGAAAGACGTTAATCAAGCGGGGAAAGTATTTTTGCAAATCATTCCCAGACACAAAAAATTTAATGTCTATTTTTATAAATTATTACTCTTTCCAAATAATCTTGCTTTAATTGGAACCACCGATTCTGAACTCAATAGTATGATTCTTGATTTAGATAATGCACTTAATAAGGCAGGAATTCCTGATGACAAGATTTATGCAAATTCAAAATACTTTTTTAGCAATATAACGCTAGCGAGATTCAATACACCACCTTCAAATGAATTCAAGCAAAAAGTTCAGGAGTTATCCAACTCTATTAAGTTTAAACCTTATACAGTTAATTCTGTTACTCTCTTGAGCTGTAATGCAGTTTTTAAGAATCGTAAGATAATAGAGAATTGACACCTGAAAGAGTACTTCTAATATATCAGTTCTTCAATTCTTAGTTAAAATTTCTTTATCTACGAGGGTTAGGTGGTGATCTAAGATGTTACCCCTGTTTATTTATGAATTATGTTGTGGGTTAATGCAGTACTTTTATGGGAATGATTGGGAGAAGGATACTGAGGAATTGGATTTCAAAAGTAAAGAAGATTAATATAACAGTCTAAACATTAGTTCGAATCCCGCTGGGGTTCTGGGTTATAGGATTATTTTTGAGAAATTTTCCACAACTTTTTGAGGCTAAAAGTCTATAAAAACACAAATATCATTTGGTGATCCCGCTAGTACCTTATATTTTGTCCTCTCTTAATGGTGGTTAGATACGGGTTTTTCTGTATAATAAAGTGCAATAACTATTTTTAATTAAGACATGCAATTAAAATATTAAAGTGAAAGATATATGAATCACGAAATAGCCCAAACAACTAAAATAGCAATTTTCCGAAATAGGAAAATCCGTAAAACTATTCATAAAAATGAGTGGTGGTTTGTTATTACTGATGTAATCACTGCTTTAACAGATTCGCAAAACCCCAAGCAATATCTAAAGAATATGCTTAACCGGGATGAAGAACTGGCCAAAGGGTGGGTTCAAATTGAACACCCCCTTTTAATAGAAACTCCAGGAGGAAAACAGAAAGTAAGATGTGCTAATACTGAAGGTATTTTTAGGATTATCCAATCAATTCCTTCTCCCAAAGCAGAACCTTTTAAAAGATGGTTAGCTAGGGTTGGGCATGAAAGGGTGCAGGAAATAGAAGATCCTGAATTAGCTCAAAAACGAGCTCGGGCACTTTACAAAGCAAAAGGCTATCCAGAGGATTGGATCGAAAGACGGATGCGCTCGATTGCTATTAGAGAAGAGTTGACTGATGAATGGCAAAAACACGGAGTAGAACTGGCAAAAGAATATGAGATACTAACTGCCGAAATATCCAGGGCTGCATTTGGCGTTACTCCATCGGAACATAAGAGAATAAAAGGATTAAGAAGGGAAAACCTGCGCGACCACATGAATGATTTGGAACTTTTATTTTCTCAGCTTGGTGAGGCAGCCACCACAGAAATTACCAAAACAGAACATCCTCAAGGCTTTGAGAGAAATAAACAGGTTTCAAAGCGGGGAGGTAAAATTGCCGGAGATGCCAGATCCAATCTTGAAAAGGAAACAAGTAGGAAAGTAATAACTTCACAAAATTATTTATCTAAGAAACAAAGTAAGAAGCTATTAAAGAAAGGGTCTTGCCCAGTTAACTAGTGAGCCCTAATGGACTTGAACCATTGACCTTTCGAATGTGAATCGAACGCTCTACCAACTGAGCTAAGGGCTCGTATCTTAATGATATTTTATCATGCAATTATTCGAATAATATGTTATATTTTTGGTATGTCTAAAAAATACAAATCTGAACAAGTTGCGGAAATGTATATTGAGGTTCGTGATGAGTTTACACAAACTGTGAGTAGTTTTAAAGATGAAGTAATTCGAAAAGTTAGTAATGTTGTTCAGAAAGAATCTAAAAGCGTACGGAATGATGTTGCTAAATTTAAAGATGAAATTGTGGATAGGCTCGATAGAATAGAGCAAGAACTAACTGTTACAGAGGGTTATGGAGATAGAATTGAGGACCACTTAGATATCTCACTCAACTTAAAGCTAAGCCATTCATTTCATGAAAGGCTTAGCTTTGTTTCGCGGGGGTTAGTTAATTAGGTAGTAAGCTGAGAAGGAGTAGATTTGGTTGAGGCGGGGATTGGAATTTTCATTTATCTCTGCTTTTGCAAATCTGTTACTGGCTTCTGAATAGTTAATTCCTAATAGCTCAGTTGCCTGACCTTTTTTATTAAGTCTTTCTAGTTTTTTTTGTTGGATGCTCTCGGCAAGTTTAAAGCGAGCTGATGATAAATCTAGTTCTGGGTCTAGATTACTAAGGAGAGTTTCTATCTGCTGTATTGTTTCTAGAGCTAGTAGTTTGCCTTCGGTATTGGTAGTTTCTTGGTAGTAGCTACCTAGATACCGGATAATCCGGAGAGCCTGATCTACCTTTTCCTGATCTGACAATTTATCGAGATTAGATAGTAGCTGATTTATTTGGTCAAGGATGGGATTGTTTTCAATATTTTGTAGCTGAGTTATTTTGTTACTAGCTGATTGTATTGGGTGGATAGAGTTGTTATCTTTAATGACGGGTTGATTTGGCTGATCGGGATTGATGGAGATGTTGTAGGTGTCAATTTCATTTTGAGTGGTAGTTTCTTCAAAAGATTCCCAGTGAGTTGAGTTTTCGGTTATCTGGCCAACCACCAGTTCATAAGAACCTTTATCTGTTCCGACGACCTCTACTTTGTAATTACCACTGTCGTAATTAGGTATGAATACAAACTTATCACCGGAAGATATAACTTGGTTATTTTGATCTGTTATATTAATGGTTGCGGGTGAGCGCATTAATAGGCTTAGAGATGGCTTAAAGTTTGTGGGCTGGCCAGCGGTAATATCATCAAGCTCTACAACTATACCCAGAACTTCTAGTATTTTTTGTATCCCTTCTCTACTATATATTAAACCTTTATGGTCAAGAGGGATATCGATGTAGTTTTCGTTGGTGACGCTGGCGCTTTCGGCCAGAACTGTTTTATCTCCAGGGGCTGATATAAGAACAGTTGTTGGTCGTCCGTGCATATATACTCCCCGGATTTGGTCTTCCATATAGCCAGCTACTCCATATACTTTATCTACGTCAAATGATGTAGAGGTGATTTTGGTAAATTTATCTGAATAGTTACTATATGTCTGGTTTAGTCCCGATAAATAGCTATTGTTAAACTCATCTCCTAGCTTATCCATATCTAGCCAAACATGTGTTGCGGCGCCCTTAAGGTACTGGTAGGTGGGTAGGATGTCTTTGTAGACGGGAGCAGTTTTTTGGATTGCTGATTTATTGGTTAAGCTCCCGGTTTTGATCTTACAGATATTTACTATAAATGAGGCGGCGACTCGCATTGGCCCATCTTCGGGAAGCTCTCCACCGGCCCAGGCCTTGTAGGCTTCGGTCACACCTTGATGGGGGGATCCAAGTGTAATTATTTGATCAACAAGCCCTGCTGGAGCATATTCTTGGAGGTATGATCTGGAGACTAGGCCTCCTAAGCTGTGGCCAACTAAATTTATTTTGCTGTCTGGATTTTTGGGGATTACTTGGGTGTCTATAAATGATTTTAGGTCTTGGCCAGAGTCAGTGATTTTTTGCCTCCAATCGTATGGGAAGATAAAAAGGTTCTGGTTGAGTGTATAACCTTGGGTTTGGAGTGTTTTTAAGATGCCGTTATATTCTGTTACTTGTGGAATGAGTTTCCAGTTTTGCCAAGGGGTTTTTGAGCAGATTGAGAGACCGACAGGATCGTAGCTTGAGAACATGCCGGGAACTACTACAATTGCATCTTTGCTTTCTTCTGGATCAATATCCAAATCTCCCTTTGCAAGCCCGATAGACCACTTATTCCCATCATGCCCAGAATAGTAAATCCAGAGTTCACTATCTAGTACTAGAGCATCGGGTGATGAAACCATATTGCTGTCAAATTTTCCACTTTCACGTTGAATAAGTGGATTATGAAAACTGTATTTACTCCAAGAAACTCCATCATTTGATATTGCTATTGCAATATTGTTGAATGGTGCCTGTTCACCAGTGCTATAGAGAATGATATATTTATTTTTGTATTTAACTACAGATGGGCTAACTGTTCCAGGAAGATGTTTTCCAGCTGATTCCCAGCTCTCTGAGCTTTGAAGTATCGGATTTGTTCCAAGTTGTGTCCAATCTAAACCATTGGGTGAGGAGGCATACCCAATTTTCCATAATCCTTTACTGTCTCTACCTGAGTACCACATCTTGAATTGATCATTTTCTACGAGCACGGACGGACTACTAGTTGCCTCAGAATTCCATGAGTTTGGAGAAGGTGAAATTACATTTACTGGATTAGACCATGAGAGCCCATCGGATGATTTGGAAAAGTGAATTCTGTAGATACTTTCACCAGACTTAAATTGTCTTGATCCAGCTCGGCTTGAAACAAACCACATGTAATATTCGTTGTTATAAAATATTACAGTTGGGCTAAATACATCTGTTTCTGACCAATTTGGATGAGCTGATTCATTAGGTAATATAATTTCCCTATTTATTATTTGCCAGTCAATCTTATTGTCTGACGATGCTATGCCAATGCCACTTTTACCAGAGTCGAGTTTATTTGAAAAGAAGATAAAATAATTATTGCTTGTTCCTTGTGCTATCGATGTATGATTTATATCAAAATTGGAAGTTAGAATGATGTTGTCTTGCTTATCTAAATTTGATGAAGTAGCATAAGTATTTTCGCAGAGTATGAAAAAAAGTAAAAAGAATATTGTAGGTATGATTACTCTATATCTCATTTGGTATACTATATCAATATAGAGCATATCAATAATATGATTTTTATGTCAAATAAATACAGAATAAAATTTATTGTTATACATTATGGTAATGAAGACTTGTTGAAGTTGTGCTTACAATCAATAAAGAAACATGGATATAGTTTGACCGATGTAACAGTTGTTGATAATAATGTTGTCAATAGAGGATTTGCTGGAGGTTCGAATCATGGTTATGAGCTAATAAAAGATCAAAATGATTTTGATGCGGTGTTGTTTATGAATAACGATGTTCAATTGCTATCAATATTAGATCCCCTTACTATTGAGCTCATGAGAGAGGGTGTAGGAATTGTTGGACCACTTCAAATAAATAAGGATAAGTCCTTTATATATGAGGGAGTTATTGATAATAAAAGATATACAGCTGGGCATGATATTACTGTTGTCATGAAAAAAAATACTAACACTAAAATAGCAGATTTTATTTCTGGCTCGTTTATGTTGGTAAAGAAAGAGGTGTTAGATAAAATTGGTCGATTTGATGAGAGATTTTTTATGTACTATGAGGACGTTGATTTTTGTACTAGGGCTAGAAAATTTGGTTACAGTTGTAGTTTTGTATCAAAGATACTGGTAAGTCATCTTGAATCAGTTCATATTAAGCGATCAGTTAAGGAATATTATCTAGCCAGAAATCACCTTTTATTTGTAGAAAAGCATGCTCCATGGGGTATTAAAATTCTAGAAATAATTAGATTTCCTAAAACATGCTTTGAGCATTATAGTGATAAAGAAAAGCTTGGTGGATTATTGGGAATAAAAGATTATTTTTTTAGAAAATTTGGTAAGAAATAGGTTTGTTTAATAATTTTTCTCTCCCAATGTGTGGTGGGGGGAGGAGTCATTCAATAATGCTGTGAACCAATTTAGAGCACTTGTTCCTTCACCTACTATTATAGTACGTTGCATAGAATAATATTCACCGTCAACACTTAAACCTGCAAATGTAGGTCCACCATCGCCA
>PFSB01000007.1 GCA_002788855.1 Candidatus Roizmanbacteria bacterium CG_4_9_14_0_2_um_filter_38_17
CGTTGCATAGAATAATATTCACCGTCAACACTTAAACCTGCAAATGTAGGTCCACCATCGCCAGCTACATCAATCAGATCATTATTGCTGTTATATAGGCGGATCTGTAAATGATTTTCATCTAGTTCATCTATGTCTATAACTAGATAGCCGTATGCAACCAGCGATTCACTAAGAGTTATATCCATATCTATCTCCAAACTCCCATCAAACTTAGTTAATTTTATGCCAGTTAGATCAATCTCTGTGTTGGTGGTGTTCCTTAGCTCTAGATCACTTCGAGAAGCGGGTTCTCGAAGTAAGAGCTCGTTGATGATGATGTTTTGGTAACCAATTGACTCTTCATAAGTAGTTTCTAGAGGTGTATCGGGTGTTGAAGGGGTAGTACTAATGATACTTGTGGAGATATTTTTGAGAGTAACCCAAGATTGGTTAATCTTATCTCCCGTATTACCTGCTTGAAATTCTACATCAATGTTTTTGGTCTGACCGTACGAAGACAGATCCCAAGTATAGGTTGTCCAATCAATATCACTACCAGATGCATTTACGCTTAAGATAATATTTCCATTAACAAGTACTCGAAATCCAGGTATATCTGAAAATACGTCGTCTACGGTGGTAAATTTATAATCGAAAGATAAGGTTTTAGCGCCAGGACTTATTGACTGCATAAGTCGATTTTCCCAGAGATAGTTACCGGCATCATTAGTATATGTTTGCCTGCCTATGAGAATTACATCATCCTGAAACTGCACATCTCCCGTAGTTATCCAGTTATTTATTATAATTTGCGATTGATCAACTGTTAATGAACGCGACTGCGAAATTTTAGTATTTTGATACTGATCTTGCACAGACACAGTCCACCAATATTCACCATTAGCTAGCTCTTTTGTGTGTGTTAGATCAGTTGAATAATCTGAAGAGTAATATTCGCTGGTGAGTTCTTCATCTAGATATATAGATACTTTGTACTCGAGTATTGCTGTCTCACAGGAGCTTGAGGAATCTTTCCAGTCAAAAGTAATTGTTTGAGTGTTGGCTGTGTGACTATTGGCAGGCGTGGTGAGCTCGGGAGCTGTTGGCTTATCCCAGCAGCCGCTCATAATTTTATTGCCAGTGGTGGTAACTGTTTCGGAGAGATAAGCACTGGTTACTTCAACATATATTAGGGAAACAAGAATAACTAAAGAGGCAAACTGAACGATGCGCTTAACTGTCTGATTAGCAGACACAATATTAGTTTAGGTAATTACTCGGCAGGTGTCAACTGTATGGGATATAATAGAAATATGAAGGTAGGAGTTGATGTAGGTGCTCTTGATGGGGTAAGAGACGCTGGGCCAAGCGGTGTATATAGAGTTACACAGGAATTCTTGCGCACGCTTAAAGAATATCCCACAAACTACGAGTTTTTATCCTATAGACCAAGTTACTTGTCTTTGGGGTGGAACTATCTTGAACTACCTATACGATTGATAAAAGATAGAGTAGATGCATTTATCGGATTAAGTCAAGCATTGCCCAGATTTTATAGGGGAAAAAAAGTTTTGTTAGTATATGACCTGGGTTTTGAGCATTATCCAAAACTATACGAAAATTCAGCTAGATTAAAAAGAATTAGTCAGGATGCAGTCTCTAGTGCAGATGCCATTGTCACCATGTCTGAAAATACCAAAGAGGATTTGATTCGTCTATATGGATGTAAGTCCAAACAGATCTCTGTAGTATATGGAGGAGTAAACAACGTGTTCACCCCGCGAAGTAGTGAAGAGATAGAGAGTGTTCGAAAAAGATATAATTTATACGAAGACTTTTTTATTTTTGTAGGTCAAAATCGCCAAGTTAAAAACATCCAGTTTTTAATTAAGGTCTTTGAAGAAGCAAAGAAAATACAAAAAGATATTTTTTTGGTAATTGTTGGCAGAGGCTACCATAATATTAGCTCAAATGCAGTTCGAGTTTTAGGTAGAGTTCCAGACAAGGAGCTTTCCGCGCTTTATTCAACGTCTTACGGGCTTATTACCGCTTCTTTGTATGAGGGGTTTGGTCTGCCTATAATAGAAGCAATGGCTTGTAAATGCCCAGTTGTTGCCTCAGAAGTTGGAGCTCTCCCGGAAATAGTTGGAGACGGTGGAATACTACTTAAGCAGAACAATCAATCAGAGTACGTCGAAACGATACTGATGCTCGCAAGTAATAGGCAAGTTAGACTAGATTTGGCTAATAAAGGATTAGAAAGGTCTATGAAGTTTAGTTGGAAGAGATTTACTAAGGAAGTAGTGGGACTAATATGAAAATAACAGCGGTGATCTTAACTAAGAACGAAGAGAAAAATATACAAAAATGTATAGAAAGTCTAGCTTGGATTGATGAAGTAGTGATCATAGACGATTACTCTTACGATAATACTGTAAAAATTGCGAAAAAAAATGGTGCGAAAATATATAAGAGAGAATTAAGTGGTAATTTTGCCGATTCGAGGAACTTTGGGCTAGAGAGTGCTTCTAATGAGTGGGTATTATTTATTGATACAGATGAAATAGTATCTCAAGAATTAGCCCTTGAGATTATGAAATTAGAGACAACTGATATGTTTGGCTATGCTATTAAAAGAATAGATCACTTGTGGGGTAGGGAACTTAAGCATGGGGACGTAGGAAATGTGTGGTTAACTCGACTAGTTAAAAAGAATACGGGAAAGTGGGAAAGAAAAGTCCATGAGGTGTGGAAGAGTAACGATAGCTCAAAAACAAGTAAATTGAGAGGTGTTATTAATCATTACCCTCATCAGACTATAAGTGAGTTTGTGGAGAGGATTAGAAGCTATGCGCTTCTACATGCAAAAGTTTTAGAGGATCAGGGTATAAGGGTAAGTATTTGGCAGGTTGTGTTGTATCCTGTAGGAAAATTTCTATATATCTATATTATTAAGCTGGGTCTTCTTGATGGTACAGCTGGTTTTGTGCACGCAATGATGATGAGTTTTCATTCATTTATTGCACGATCCGAATTACTAGTACAACAAAATGAAGCTAGTTAAATATCTTTTATTTCTTTCAGTTATCTTCTTTCCTCTAGGTTTATTGGCCAGTTTTAAGCTGATTGGTACACCCGATGTGCGGATAGTGTTTTTGGATGTTTTAGTTGGGCTCATTGTTTTAGCTTGGTATAGTAAGCACTTCGAGAAGCGGATTCTCGAAGCATGGTGGTTTGTGGGGGTGGCGGGGCTGTCGTTATTAGTCAATATACCGAAGTATGAATTGTGGCAGGTGGGTGTCGGGAGTTTGTATTTATTGAGATTTGTGGCTTATACAGGGCTAATATATGTACTAAAAGATCTGAAGCTTAAGTTAAGAAGCGCTCTAGTTTGGTTGGGTGTTAGTGTGGCGGGGTTGGGGTTGGTGCAGTACGGGCTTTATCCTAACTTGCGTAACTTACAGTATCTGGGTTGGGATCCTCATCTGAGCCGTCTATTTGGTACGTTTTTAGATCCACAATTTACGGGGATAATTTTGGTTTTAACCTTGATTTTATTGTTTAGTAATCGGAAAGGCCTAGGTCTAAAAAAAGCTATATATATAGGAATAGTGGAAATTGCACTGGTTTTAACGTTTTCTAGAAGTAGCTATTTGGCCTTTATGCTGGGGATGGGAATTCTGGCCTTGGGAAGAAAAATGAGCAAGGCGAAACTGGGGATTGGTATTTTTGTGGCAGTTTTGTTAATTATACTGCTCAAGCCAGCTGGAATTGCGGGGGATTTATTAAGAGTAGATACTGTAGATTCTCGTATAGATAGTTGGCTGAGCGCGGTTGAGGTATGGAAATCTAGTCCCGTACTGGGCGTGGGACTAAACATGTATCGCTACGTGCAAGATTTTAAAGGCCCCTCCATTTCGGCGAGCAGGCTGGCCTTTGATAATAATGCGGGGGCGGGAGTGGATAATAGTTTTTTGTTTGTGCTGGCTACAACTGGGGTAGTTGGTTTGGTGGCGTATTTAATTTATTGGGGTAGCTTGCTAAAAAATGTCAGTATTGAGGGATTGGCTGTAACATCTGCATTGCTCACCCACGGCTTGTTTAATAATACTTTGTTTTACCCATGGGTGCTGTGGTGGATAGCGGTATACTTTTCTAATCCTCGGGAGAGTAGTTAAGAACTAACTCTTGCTCTGTGGTGTTTCCGGCTTGATCAGTTGCAGTAACTAAAAGTTTATTTTCACCTGAATTTAGTTTTAGCTCAAGCGTGAAGGAACCACTGCGAGTAACAATAGCTCGTCTTCCGCTGACAGTAACAGTAGCGCTACTATCTGTCTCACCACTAATTATCGCTTTGCCATTGCTGTTGTCTACTGCTCCGGTAGCAGTTAGTGGCGGGCCTTGTATTTGGAGAATAATTAGATATGCTGTTGATGGCTTGCTCTTGTTTCCAGAAAAGTCCTCTGAGACAACATAAAATTCATTTTTATCGGCGACGAGTTTAATGTCGTCGAAACTAAAATCACCAGCAGAGTCCACTGAGGTGGTGCTAATTTGGGAATCATTGCGGTATAGGTGTACTTTAGCTCCACTTTCTGAGGTACCAGTGATGGTTAGGGAGTTTTTAGAAGTTGCCTCGGATAATGGTTCTAAATTAGGAATGGATGGAGCAATTGTGTCGTTACTCGCATTTGCATCTATATTTTGTGACCGGGAAAAAATCTTTGAATTAATGGTGGTAATCCCAAGGATTAATTCTGGTAAATAAAACATTGATCCAGCAGCTAAGCCAACTATTAGTAATAGGGACAATAATAGACTTATTGCTGTTTTTTTGCGATATTTTTGTTGTAATCTTGATTTAGTCATTTGAGCCAGTGGGAGGAATTGAACCCCCGACCTTTCCCTTACGAAGGGATTGCTCTACCCCTGAGCTACACTGGCGAACTGTAAGGATATTTTATCATGCAGAATGTGCAAAGAGTTATTTGTGAACGTAGGGTGATTAGATATATGGTGCGATAGATACTATTAAGGTCTCTAGATAAAAACTGCATTGACGTTGTATAATTCATCTGGTAGCATATGGTGTGTTGGTCGCGTAGTGTAGCGGTTATCACGCTTCCCTGTCAAGGAAGAGATCACGGGTTCAAATCCCGTCGCGACCGCATATCTGCTCTGCTCATTTATTCTTATTCCACTGCTCAGAGAGGAGGGGAGAAATGTGTTTGAAGAATTAAAAGAAAGATTAAATCTTAAAGAAAATTACGTTTCCATGGGATTGGGTCTATTGGTAGTTATTCTTATTGGGGTTGCAATTTTTAATTCAGTTACCGGTAGGGGTGGTGAAATAGATAAGGATGCTACAGCTAGTGGTTCTGATGCTACAGATAGTGCTATGATGGCAAATCTACCAGAGAAATATACTTTATTAGAAGGTGAGGATTTATGGTCAGTATCTGTCAAGCTCTACGGGTCAGGATATAACTGGGTAGATCTTGTTGAAGCAAATAAAATAGCAAATCCAGATAATGTTGAAGTTGGTATGGAATTAGTGGTTCCTAAAGTAACACCAAGACCAAAACCAGATGGACCAGTGGTACAGGTGTACACAGTAAGCAAGGGTGAAACCTTGTTTATGGTTGCTGAAAAGATGTATGGTAATGGAGAAAAATGGATGGTAATTGCACGAGCTAATAATCTACGAAATGCTAACCGCATTGAAGTAGGCCAAAAGCTAGTAATACCAAGTTTATAGTACGAGCGGGATTAGTACATTGGTAGTATGCCACTTTCCCAAGGTGGAGAGGGGGGTTCAATTCCCCTATCCCGCTCCAGGTCGGACTAGTTTTGCAACTTCTCCAAATTTAGCCTTGAAATCAACTTTTAGCTTGGTTCTAACCAGGTTTTTTCATTTTTCTGAGTTAGTCTGGAAAGTTGCAATACCGGTGACGAGAATCGAACTTTTGCTCGAATGTTAATCTGAATTCAGATGAATTAGTTGGGGTTAATTACTATTTACTATATCTTCCAAGCTCCTCCTGACTTTCGCAAAACACCTATTTTCTCCATAAATTAGCTTCAATTATTCAAATTTCAGGACACTAACAGACTTCATTGAGTTAAAATATC